>CAMNLN010000205.1 GCA_946543025.1 uncultured Verrucomicrobiota bacterium | reverse complement strand
AAAAGGCCGGTCTTGCGACCGGCCCTTCTTCGTTCTGGAAAAGTTGGTGGGCGATTACCACGCGTAGTGCGCGAACGCCTTGTTTGCCTGCGCCATCTTGTGCACGTCGTCGCGCTTCTTGATGACGTTGCCCTGACCCTGGAACGCCTCGACGATCTCGGCGGCGACGGCGGCGGGCATGCCCATGCCGTGGCGAGCGCCGGCGAACGTCGTCATCCAGCGGAGCGCGAGCGAGAGCTGGCGGACCGGGTTGATCTCCACGGGCACCGGGTAGGTGGTGCCGCCCACGCGGCGGGTCTTCACCTCCACCTTCGGCTTCATGTTCTCGATGGCCTGCGAGATGATCTCCAGAGGATCCTTCACGACCGTCTTCTGATCGCCCTCGCCCTTCTCGAACTTGGACGGATCCTTCTCGACCGCTTCCTTGATCTTCTCGACCGCGCCGTACACGATGCGCTCGGCCGTGGTCTTCTTGCCGTCCCTCATGATCACGCGGATCACGTGGGCGATCAGCTCGGAATTGAACTTGGGATCGACGGATACCCGCTTCTCAATCTTCTTTGCGCGTCTTGACATGGCCTAGTCCCTTACTTCTTCTCTTCCTTCTGGTGCTTGACGCCGTACTTCGAGCGGCTGCGGTTGCGGCCGGAGACGCCGAGCGAGTCCAGCACGCCGCGCACGATGTGGTAGCGCACGCCAGGGAGGTCCTTCACACGGCCGCCGCGCACGAGCACCACGCTGTGCTCCTGCAGGTTGTGGCCTTCGCCGGGGATGTAGGCCGTCACCTCGACGCCCGTCGTCAGGCGCACACGGGCGACCTTCCGAAGGGCGGAGTTCGGCTTCTTGGGCGTCATCGTCTTCACGACGAGACACACGCCGCGACGCTGCGGGCAAGCCTTCAGCGCCGGCGACTTCGAATGCGTGGCGAGGGGACGACGCCCCTTGCGAATCAGCTGATTAATGGTCGGCATGAATGTTCTTTTCCTTACTTTTCCAAAACGGACGGATAATATACCAAAAACTGCGGCATCATGCAAGGGGGCAAAATTTCCGCATTTTCCAGTTGCCTTATCGCCGATTTTTCACTATCCTATTCACCCGTGAGGCCCCAGTCTCTTCTCTGGCGTCTCCGCAATCAGACCAATTGAGGTATATGTAAAATGAATAAGGCTGTGCATGCGCTTGTGTACGTGATCCTTGCGGTCGCGGGTGTCGCTTTGTTTTTCGAGATCAAGCTCTACGAAAAACGGGAACTCCTTTCGGAGCGGAACGACCAGTTCGCCGATTCCCTCGTCAAGTTGGCGGGAACGATCGAGAAGGCCAACGCCCCTGCGCCGGCGAATACCGACCACGAGGCCCATCAGGACGTCTCGCCCGTCGAGGCCAAGGAGGTCGATACGCCCCAGAAGAAGAACCTGCTGGAGGACTACAACTGGGCGCTGGAGACAGCCAACAACGAAACCTTCGACTGGAACTCGAAGCGCGCGCAACTGCGTGTGCTGTATCAAGTGGACGCGGAAGGGAACAAGATTCCCGACATGGGGCATCCCGGAGACTTCGTGAAGAGCGGCCCGGGCACGGCGCAGGAACTGCTCGACCAGCTGTTTGACCGTGCCAACGCGCAGCGCTCGAACCTCAACTCGACCCGTGCCGAACTCAAGAAGCTCCGCGAAGCACTGGAAAAGCTCGTGCGCGAGTACAACGAGCGTCTGGTCGACGCGCGCAAGGACAAGGGAACGATTGTCAAGCACGAGGGTACCATCGCCGACCTCGAGGACCAGAAGAAGACCGTCGAGGAGCAGTTGCAGAAGGCAAAGGCGCAGGTCGAGGAACAAAACTCCGAGATTGCTTCCCTCAAGGATGACGTGACGAACGAGAAGCAGAAGACCGAAGAGGCGCTGGAAGAGCTCGCGAAGGAAAAGAAGGTAAAAGAGCAGCTGATGCAGATGCTCAAGAAGCAGGCCGCTTCGCAGACCGTCGCCGCCACGCCCGGCTCCGCCGTCACCTCGCTTCCTGCCGGCGACAAGGGAACGCTCGTGTACGTCAACAACGAGCTGATGTTCGCCATCGTCCAGTTCTCCGACGAGGCGATGCAGGAGCTTCTCGGTCCGGAGCGCCAGAATCCGCTGCCGCCCCTGGAGATGGGTGTTCGCCGCAAGGGTGCCAACGGCACAAAGGATTTGTATGTTGGCCACATCCGTCTTCGTCAGCTCATCCAAGGCAAGAACTACGTGATGGCAGACATTCTCCGCGATTGGGAACAAGCAAAGGCCGCGAAGGGCGATGTCGTTTCCGCAGAGTGACATTGACGCGCGGGCGAGCAGCTGGCTAAGGCTCTTTCTGGCCTTGTTGGCCATTGGATGCCTTGCCGGTTGCATTGCGGACACCGCCGAGGATTCCGACTTGCCGTGGGCGCGCAACCAGGGTTGGGAAGGCATGATTCCCCTTCCGATGAATTCGCCGTCTGGTCCAGCCTATGATTGAGAACGTATCCTTTCAGTCTGAAACGAGCGGCGTCCGGCTGGACGCCGCTTTGTTGTCTCGTTTCCCGACGTCGACGCGCGCATTCTGTCGAGAGGCGTGTGCCGCCGGAAATGTGCTGGTTGACGGGCGCCCTGCTCTCAAGGGGCAGAAACTTTCCTCTGGTGCGGAGGTGCTGGTCAAGCGCCTCGCCGAGGCGACCGACAACCGTGTCGTGCCGGACCGTTCGATCCATGTGCGCTGCCTCTTCGAGGACGACGCCTTGCTTGCGTTCGACAAGCCGCCTGCCCAACCGGTACAACCGCTTACCTGCCATGAGACGGGTACGCTCATGAACGGCGTCGTCGCCCGCTGGCCGGACGTACGCGAGATCGGCGATCAGCCGCTCATGGCCGGTGCGCTTCACCGTATCGATGCGGACACCTCCGGACTCGTGCTCGTTGCCCGTACGGCGGCGGCGTTTGAGAACCTCCGCGCCCAGTTCGCCGCCCAGACGGTGAAGAAAACCTACCTCGCGCTCGTCGAGGGATCCGTGGCCGTCGGCGGAACCTTGGAGAACGATCTTGTCCACGTGCCCGGTCTCTCCTACTGCAAGATGACGGACATCTCCCGCGCCCGCCTGACACGCGATGTTCGGCACCCCGCGCCGCTTCACGCCGTCACGAACTTCCGCCCGCTCGCCCGTACGACTGTCGCCAACGAAGAGCGTACGCTTCTGGAGGTAACCATCTACACGGGCGTCACCCATCAGATTCGCGTCCAGCTCGCGCTTGCAGGCTTGCACATCGTCAACGACCGTCTCTACGGCGCCTTCGCCGTCGAGAACCAGGTCGGGCACTGTCTGCACGCGCTGGCCGCCCGCTTTCGTCACCCCGTCTCCGGTGACGAGACGGAAATTCGCACCCCCTTCCCGCCATGGGCCGACATCCTCTAGAACCTGTCCGCAAGCCGTTCTGCACCAGACGGAAAGCGATCGCTTGCACCTGCGCATCGCTCTTCTTCTTGCTGCTTGGCTTTGCCGTTCGCGAGGCGGAGGCCAACCAGATCGGCTCGTCCGGCAACGCCTCGCTGTGGGTTTTCGCCTTTTCCGGCCTCAGCCTTTACGCGGCTGCCGTCATCGGTTGGGCGGTCTTCCGTCGCAACCATGCCCAAAAGGCCGCACGATAGCAAGCCGTTCCGCCGTTTCGCCTGCTAGGCAAAGAGCCTGGCGAGTTTCTCGAGCTTGGCGACGTTCGCCACCAGCTCGGCACGCTTCGCCTTCTGGCCCTCGACGATCGCCGCCGGCGCGTGCGCCACGAAGTTCTCGTTCGAGAGCTTCGCGTCAATCGACTTGATGAAACCTTGCGTCTTCTGCAGTTCGGCGGCGATACGCTTGGCCTCGGCGGCCTTGTCCACCAACCCTTCCAGCGAGAGGTAGATGGTGCCGAGCTTCGTAAGCGTGCCGGGCATCGCGCGGTCGGCGCCGTCGGAGACGATCTCAATCGCCTCTGCGCGCAAGGCTTTCTGCATCGAGGCGAGATCGGCCGCAAGCTGCGCCGCCGTGGCGGCGTCCTTCGCGTCGATCGTCACCTTCACGAACGCAGAGGGATTCACCTTGTACTCCGCGCGCAAGGCACGGCCGGCGGTAATCATCTCGCGCTTGGCGTTCACGTAGTCGTAGACCTCGTCCGTGAGGCCCCACGTCTTCTTTTCCTCGTCCGTGTAGCCCGTGGGATACGCGGCGCGGAGAATCGTCTCGTTCTCGCCGAGGAAGCCGAGCTGGTGCGCCACCTCCTCGGTGACGAACGGCATGTAGGGATGCAGCAGGCGGAGCGCTTTCCAGAAGACATCGCGCAGAATCGCGAACGCGACGGCCTTGTCGGGCGCGTCCTTCGCGTACTCCACGTACCAGTCGCAGATCTGCGTCCAGAAGAAGTCGTACACGGCAAGCGCGCCGTCCTGGATGCGATACTTCTCCAGCAGGTCCTTCATCTTCGCGCACGCCTTGTCGCAGGCGAGGAGAATGTGCTTCTCGTCCGTGGACAACTGGACGGAGCTTCCGGCGGCCCCGAATCCCGCCTGCGGTATCGCTTCGCGATTCATTTCGATGAAGCGGGCGGCGTTCCAGATCTTGGTGCAGAAGTTACGGCCGACCTCGAACTTCTCCTTGCTCACCTTCGAGTCGCAGTCGAGCGACGTGATGAGGGCGATGGAGAAGCGGAGCGCGTCGGCGGAGTAGGCGTCAATCAGCTCCAGCGGGTCGAGCGAGTTGCCGAGGGACTTCGACATCTTCCGGCCCTGCGCGTCGCGCACGATGCCGTGAATGACGATGTTCCTGAACGGCGGCTTCTTCATGAAATGGATGCCGGCCATCATCATGCGGGCCACCCAGAAGAAGATGATGTCCTGCGCCGTCACGAGGTCGGTTGTGGGATAGTAGTAGTCGAGGTCGGCCGTCTTCTCCGGCCAGCCGAGCGTGGAGAACGGCCACAGCCAGGAGCTGAACCAGGTGTCAAGCACGTCCTCGTCCTGCTTCAGGTCGGCCGCCGTCAGGTTCTCGAAGCCGGGGATCGACTGCGCCTTTTCAAGCGCGGCCTCCGGCGACTCCGCCACCACGAACTGCGGCTCCTCGCCGTCCCTCGCGGGCAGGTAGTAAGCGGGAATGCGGTGCCCCCACCAGAGCTGGCGCGAAATGCACCAGTCCTGGATGTTCTCCATCCAGTTGAAGTAGATCTTGCTCCAGCGGTCTGGCACGAAGCGGACCTCGCCGCTCCTCACCGCCGCGATGGCGGGCTCGGCGAGCGGCTTCATCTTCACGAACCACTGCTTGGAGAGGCGGCTTTCCACCACCTCGTGGCAGCGGTAGCAGTGGCCGACCTGGTTGTCGTAGTCCTCGATGTGGTCGAGAAATCCGCCGGCCTCGAGGTCTTCGACGATCTTTTCACGGCACTGGAACCGGTCCATGCCCGCATACGCGGCGCCGGCCAGCTCGTTCATGTGGCCGTCGTCGGTCATGATGTTGATCTCCTCCAGGCCGTGGCGCTTGCCCACGAGGAAGTCGTTCGGGTCATGCGCGGGCGTGATCTTCACGATGCCCGTGCCGAATTCCTTCTCCACGTAATCGTCGGAGATCACGGGAATCTCGCGGTTCGTCAGCGGCAGGATCACGGTCTTGCCCACGAGGTGCGCGTAGCGCTCGTCCTTCGGATTCACCGCCACGGCCGTGTCGCCCGGCAACGTCTCGGGACGCGTCGTCGCCACCATCACGTAGTCCTTGTACGGCTCGCCGGCCGCGCCCTTCGCGCTGCCCACCACGGGATACTTGATGTACCACAGGTGGCCGTGGTTCGCCTCGTGCTCCACCTCGTCGTTCGCGAGCGCCGTGCCGCAGCGCGGGCACCAGTTCACGATGTAGTTGCCCTTGTAGATCAGTCCCTCGTCGAAGAGCTGGCAGAACACCTTCGTGACGGCCTTCGAGCAGCCCTCGTCGAACGTAAAGCGCTCGCGCTGCCAATCGGTCGAGTTGCCGAGCATCCGTTGCTGGTGGACGATCGTGCCGCCGTACTGCTTCTTCCACTCCCACACGCGCGCGACGAACGCCTCACGGCCGAGGTCCTGGCGGCGCTTACCCTCCTTCTTGAGCGCCTTCTCCACCACGTTCTGCGTAGCGATGCCCGCATGGTCCGTGCCCGGCAACCACAGCGTGTTGAAGCCGCACATGCGCCGCCACCTGACGAGGATGTCCTGGATCGTCTGGTTGAGCGCGTGTCCCATGTGCAGGATGCCCGTCACGTTGGGCGGCGGGATGACCACCGAGTACGGCACGCCCGCGCCCGGCTCGTCATGAAAATAGCCGTTCTTTTCCCAGATGGGATACCATTTGGCTTCCGACGCCTTCGCGTCATAACGCTTGTCCATCATCGTCTTCTCTGCCTCTTAACGGAAAAATGTCCGTAAAGTATACCAAAACCCGCGCAGAAACGCGAATCGTCTC
>CAMNLN010000204.1 GCA_946543025.1 uncultured Verrucomicrobiota bacterium | reverse complement strand
TCGGCTGTGGCGCGTGCCGCTCGCGGGCGGCGCGCCTGAGCTCGTATGGCGGGCGGCGGACGAGGCCGGAGGCGGTGTGCTGGGGTTTGAGATGGAGCCGGACGGAACGATCGTGATGGCCGTCAATTCCACCTGCGAGATCGTGGAGCTGGCGCCACAGGCGGCGTTTCCGTCCGCCGCGCCGCGCCGCGAGCGGGTGCGTTTCAAGGTGGATGCGCGCGACGCGGCGGGAAAGCTGCCAGGGCGGCACGGGCGGCTGCGGCTCGTGCGCAAGACGCCGGCGGGCACGTATCTCGTCTGCTGCGCGGGCGCGGCCTGCGTGCGCGAGTTCGACAGGAAAGGACGGCTCGTCTGGGAGCAGTCCGCGCCGCCGTTCGCGTTCGACTGTTTGCGGCGCGCGAACGGCAACACGCTCGTCTCGCACCTTGACGGCGTGACGGAGTTCACGCCCGATCATCGAGTGGCCTGGTCGTTCCGCTGCACGGACGCGCCCGAGCTGAAGCTCGCGAACGTTTGCGGCATCCAGGAACGGCGGAACGGGAACCTTGTGCTCGGCACATGGTCGAACGGCTCGCCTGCGCGCGAAAAGGCGACGATATGCGAGATTACGCGAGACAAGAAGGTCGTGTGGAGCTACGCGGCGGACGACGCGAACTCGATGACCGCCTTCCGCGTGGACTGAAAAAAGTACGACAGGAAGAAAATGCAGATCATGAACGACAGATTGCCGAAGATGGCGAAAACGTTGTGCGCCCTGATGCTCTTTGCGGCGGCGGACGGGTTGACGGCCGCGCCGCCCGCATGGCCTTCGCCCGTGCGCGACATGAAGCCGTGGGCGTACAACTGGTGGATGGGCTCGGCGGTGGACGAGGCGGGGCTCGAGTTCCAGTGCAAGGAACTCGCCGAGAAGGGCTTCGGCGGATTTCACGTGATTCCCATCTACGGCGCGAAGGGCTACGAGGCGAAATGGAAGGCGTACCTTTCGCCAGAGTGGATGGAGGCGTTCGCGATGGCCAAGCGCATCGGCGAGCGGCACGGGCTGGGCGTGGACCTGACGATGGGCAGCGGCTGGTGCTTCGGCGGGCCGTGGCTCAAGAAGGAAGAGGGGTGCTGGAAGCTGACGCCGGACAAGGACGGGCGGCTCGTGCCGCAGCTGACGGGCCAGCAGGTGAAGCGAGCGGGCCTCGGCGGACAAGGGCCGATGATGAATCCGTTCTCGCCGGGCGCGATGGACTCGTTCCTCAAGAAGTTCGAGGTGTTTGACAAGCCGGGCGCCGCGTTGCCGGAGCATTTCTACCACGACAGCTACGAGTATTTCGGGGCGTGCTGGAGTCCCGAGCTGCCGGCCGCGTTTAAGGCCCGACGCGGCTACGATCTCATGGCCAAGTGGGACGTGTTCTGCGGAAAGGGCGATCAGGAGGAGATTGCCCGCGTGAAGTGCGACTACCGCGAGACGCTGGACGACCTGCTCGTGGAGGAGGTGTTTCCCAAGTGGGTGGACTGGTGCCACGCGCGCGGCGTGAAGACGCGCAACGAGGCGCACGGTTCGCCGGCGAACGTCCTGGATTTCTACGCCTTGGCGGACATCCCGGAGACGGAGATGTTCGGCAAGGGAGACCGCGATGTTCTCATCTCCAAGTTCGCTTCGTCGGCGGCGCACGTCACGCGAAAGTCCTACGTGGCCGCCGAGTCCTGCACCTGGATCGCCGAGCATTTCACCGAGACCCTGGCCGAGGTGAAGACGTTCGTCGATCGGCTCTTCCTCTCCGGCGTGAACCGCGTCTTCTACCATGGGTGCTGCTACTCGCCCGTGGAGGCGCCGTGGCCGGGCTGGTGCTTCTACGCGTCGCTGGAGATGAATCCGCGCAACCCGATCTGGCGCGACGTGGGGACGCTGAACGCATACGTCACGCGGTGCCAGTCCATTTTTCAGTCCTGCGAGCCGGACAACGACCTGCTCGTCTACTGGCCGCTACGCGACTACTGGTGGGATCCTGACGGGCTTGAAAAACGGATGAGCGTGCACAAGCGCGAATGGTTCTACGGCCAGCCGATCGGCCCGCTCGCGAAAAAGCTGTACGACGAGGGCTATGCGTTCGACTACGTGTCGGACCGGATGTTGCAGAACGCCGCCGCGCTCGGCCTCAAGGATCGCTACGTCGCGCTCGCCGTGCCGCCGTGCCGGCACATGCCGGAGAAGACGAAGGCGGCGGTTGCCGCGCTGGGTCTGCCAGACGCGTCGAAGGCGCGCCGCGAGCCGTTCGCGGCGGCGGGACTGATGTTTACGCGCATGCGGCATCCCCGGACGCACGAACGAAATGGCGTCAGGCTGTTGGGGGTGACGACCGTGTATTTTCTTGCCAACCAGTCGGGGAGTGCTGTCAAAGGTCATTTCCGGCCAAGCTGCTATAATCACAGGACGAGTTTCGACGGGGCGATGCCGCCTTTTCTGATGGATCCGCTGACGGGCCGTATCCGGCAGCTGGACTTCGCCTCGGACGGAACTGTGGAGCTTTCCCTTGAGAACGGGCATTCCTGTTTCCTGTGGTGCGAGCAGGGGATGAGGACGCGCGACGGCGGGGGTGTCAAGTCTCCACCTCGGACCTGGCTCGATCTGGGCGAAGTCATCGGCAACGAGTCGGTGCGCGTGACTGTAAATGGGAAATATCTGGGAACGCTCATCATGCCGCCGTATCGGATCGAGGTGCCGGAAAAACTCCTGAAGGGGCCGAAAGCGGAGGACAACGATATCGTGCTGGACGTGTGCGAGCGGGCGGCAAACCGCATCCGCGATCTGGACAGGAAGGGCGTGAAGTGGAAATACTTCACGGACATCAACGTCGTGGACATCAACTACAAGAAGTTCGACGCCTCGCAATGGCCCGTCCAGCAACATGGCGTGAAGGGACCGATTCGCCTCGTGCGCGAGGTGCGCTGACGGCTACTTGGCGGCGAGGTTGACCAGATGCACGATGCTGGAGTAGGGGATTCCCGAGTGCGTCGTGAGGCCGATCTCGCAGGTGCGCGAGTTGCTGTAGCCGTGCGTCGCGCCGGCGCGTTCCACCTGCCCGCGCAGCTTGCGGAGCGCCCAGGCGTTCAGGCCAGGATGCGTGAATCCCTTGTCGCCGGCGAAGGCGCAGCACCCGATCTCCTCCGGCACCAGCACGTTCTTCGCGCAGGCGCGGGCGATGCGCACGATCACGTCGGCAAGCCCCATCCGGCGCGTGGAACAAGTCACGTGCACGGCCACGGTCTCGTCGATCGGCGTGATCCGGACCTTGTCCAGCACGAACTTCTCGATGAACTCCGCCGGCTCGTAGAGGGAGAGTCCCTTGATCTTCTCGCGCATGCGGTGCAGGCACGGGCTCTGGTCGCAGAGGACTGGCCACTTGCCGTCCTCGGACGCCTCCCGAAGGGCGGCCTCCAGCTCGGCGGTCTTGCGGTCGGCGACTTCCGGCATGCCTTTCGATTCCCAGATCGTGCCGCAGCAGAGGTTCTTCATGTCCTTCGGGAACACGACCTTGTAACCGGCCTTGCCGAGCAGCTCGACGGTCTCCTCTACGAGCGGACGCTCGCCGGGCGTCGCGCCCATCCGCTGGTTGATGCACGAGGGGAAGTAGACCACGGTGTCCGATACTTCTGCGCAGGGCGCAGAACCTCGTTCATACACCTTGCCAAGGCTGACGCCACCGGGCGTGGCGGGCGTCCAGAGCGGGATCATGCCGAAGGAGCACGTGTGGAGCGCCTTGCAGATCGCGCCCATGAAACGCGCGCCGAGGATGCTTCGGCCCAGCGCCGCCAGGCGCAGGGCGGCGCTCGCGCCGCTCGCCACGAGGGCGAAGTGGTCGCCGGAAAACGCGCCGAAGCGGCGCGCGAGGAGCGGCTGCTCGCGTTCGCGGATGACGTGGATCAGCTCGCCCGTGTTGATGCCGACGGGACACGAGAGCGAGCAGAGACCGTCGCCGGCGCAGAGGTCACGGCCGATGCGCCGGAACTCGCGCGTCAGGCGCTTGGCGGCGCGACGGGCCGCGGGGTCGGTCTTGCCAAGCTCGGTCAGGCGCGCGATCTCGCGCTGGACGACGATGCGCTGGCGGGACGAGAGCGCGTATCCGTGCGCCACGCAGTTTACCTCGCAGAACCCGCATTCGATGCAGCGGTCCACGAGCGGATGGAGCTTCGGAAGCGGCTTGAGGTTCCGCACGTAGGAGGATTCGTCCTCGTTAAAGATCACGCCGGGGTTGAGGATGTTGTCCGGATCGAAGAGCGCCTTGACGTCCTTCATGAGCGCGTAGGCGGCGTCGCCCCACTCGCGGCGGACGAACGGGGCCATGTTGCGTCCCGTGCCGTGCTCGGCCTTGAGCGAGCCGTCGTACTTCTCCGTGACGAGCGAGACGACGTCGCGCATCATGGCGTCGTACTGCGCGACGGCCTCGGGCGTATCGAATCGCTGGTTCAGGATGAAATGCCAGTTGCCGTCGAGGGCGTGTCCGTAGATGACGGCGTCCGGGTAGTCGTGCGCGCGGAAGAGCGCCTGGAGGTCGTCCGTCGCCTCGGCCAGCCGGTCGATCGGGACGGCGACGTCCTCGATCAGGCAGGTGGTGCCGATTTCGCGCGTCCCGCCCACGGCCGGGAAGATGCCGCTGCGCATGGCCCACCAACGCGAGACGACGGCGGGATCGGACGTGAACGCGACGGGTGCGGCCGTCGGGAAGGGGGCGAGCGCGGCGACGATCTTCGCGCGGCGGCCGGACAGCTTCTCGGGTGTTTCGGCTTCGATCTTGACGAGCAGCGCGCCCGCCTCCTCGGGGAGGCCGGCGAGCTCGGGGAAATCCTTTTCCACCGCGCGCATCGCGCGCCGGTCGAAGAATTCCGCCGCCACGGCCGCGCCTGTGGGCTTCAGCGCCGCGACAGCCTCGCAGGCGACGTGGGCGGAGGGGAAGAGCAGAAGGGCGGACTCCGTGAGCGGTGCGATCTTGCCGGTGCGGAAGACCATCTCGGAAAGAAACGCGAGCGTACCCTCGCTGCCGGGGATCAGGTGGGCGATGATGTCGAAGGGATCGTCGTACTCCGCGAACGGCAGGATGGTGAGGCCGGTGACGTTCTTGATGGCGTACTTGCGGCGGATGCGCGCGGAAAGCGCGGCGTCGGCGCGGACGCGGTCGCGCAGGGCCAGCAGCCGCTTGACGAAGTCGGGATGCGAGACGGCGAACGCGGCGCGGGAATCGGGATTGCCGGTGTCGAGCGTCGTGCCGTCGGCGAGGACGATCCGCACGGAATCGAGCATGCGGTAGCTGTTGGCGTGCGTGCCGCAGCTCATGCCGGAGGCGTTGTTCATCACGATGCCGCCCACCATCGCGCTCTTGACGGAGGCGGGGTCCGGCGTGAAGCGGCGTCCGTACGGGCGCAAGATCTCGTTCACGCGCTCGCCCACGACACCCGGCTGAAGGCGGATGCGCGCGCCGCCGTCCAACACCTCGAAACGTTCCCACTTCTTGCCGCAGACGACGAGGAGCGACTCGGTGATGGCCTGGCCGGAGAGGGACGTGCCCGCCGCGCGGAAGGTGAGGGACTTCTTTTCCGTCCGTGCGCGCGACAGGATGCGGCAGACGTCATCTTCGTCCGCCGGCATCAGCACCTCCTTCGGCAGGAGCCGGTAGAATCCGGCATCCGTCCCCCACGCCAACCTGTCGATCTCTCGCGTCTTCATTTTCTGTCTCCTATGGGGACATTATAGAAAAACGCCGTTTTTCGCGCAAGGGGCAGGCGGCGACTGCATGTGGACGATGCGGGCGCTGGCGTTACGCGGCGGCGAAAATATGATAAAATACGCGCCATGCAAATTACAGAGATATTGACCCGCAACGCCAAGGAGTGGCCGAACGACGTCGCGCTCGTGGAAATCAATCCCCAGGAGCTGGAGAAGCGCAACACCACCTGGCGCGAGTACTCCCTGATCGAATCCTCGCCCGTGGAGGCGTTCCGGAGCGAGATCACCTGGGCGCAGTTCGACGAGAAGGCGAACCGCTTCGCGAACTTTCTCCTCTCGCGCGGCCTCAAGAAGGGCGACAAGGTGGCCATCCTCCTGATGAACTGCCTGGAGTGGCTGCCCATCTACTTCGGCGTGCTGCGCACCGGCTGCCTCGCCGTGCCGCTCAATTTCCGCTATACGGCGGACGAGATCAAATACTGCCTCGACCTCGCGGACGCCGACGTGCTCGTGTTCGGCCCCGAGTTCATCGGGCGCGTGGAGCAGATCGCCGACCGCGTGCCGCGCGTGAAGCTGCGCCTCTACGTGGGCGACGACTGCCCCACCTTCGCGGAAAGCTACCGCAACCTCGTGGGCTACTGCTCGTCGCGCCAGCCCGCCATCCCGCTCACGGACGACGACGAGGCCGCGATCTACTTCAGCTCCGGCACGACGGGCTTCCCCAAGGCGATCGTGCTCCAGCACCACTGCCTCATGCACTCCTGCAAGGTGGAGCAGAACCACCA
>CAMNLN010000203.1 GCA_946543025.1 uncultured Verrucomicrobiota bacterium | reverse complement strand
CCTTCCCCTTCTTCGGCCCGGCGGACCAAGTCGTCGCCCGCACGGAAAACGGCGCGATCATGCCGGCTTTCGCAGGATCGTCAAACGCCCCGAAAAGATCCACGGCCTTTGCGCGGCCCTGCTCCGGCACGGTCGGCATGGCAACTGCCTCGGCGGTCGGATTGACGACGATCAGCGCACAGTTGTCTTTTCCGCACACGATGCCGAACAGCTTCTTTCCGTCGCCAAGTTCAATTTCGAACGGACGCCGCACCGGATCAAGGAGATAGGGCACGACCTGATTGACCTTCTTGACCGTGGCGGCCAGACTGCGGCGGCTCTCATCATGGTACCGGACGCCTTGCTTGCCGTCGCCCTCGTCGTAGGCATACCACATGAGACCGCGCGCATCCCGCGCGATCGAGAGAAACGCCGTCATCATGTAGTCCGTCTCCGTCTCGTGCCCGAACGCGCCGAGAACGTGCAAAACCGGCTTCATCCCGCGCACCGCGCTTCTCGCGGCGTCCATCGAATCGACGATGCGCAGATACTGCTGCTGCGACGGCGGGAGTCCCGGCTTGACAGCATAGCAGTCCGGCGCGAGAATGTCGCATCTCGCGGCGTTCGCCTCGAAGCGCGGCGCGTTGTAGTCGACCGCCACCATCGGATGATGCACGTCCTTTCCGAGGATGCCTGCGACTTCTTCCGCAAACGCCGTGTCCACCTCATGGAGCGGTTCATCCGGAAGATACCACATCAGCATCGACTTTTCGTTTCCGTATTTTCCCGGCATGTGGACAAACCCGCCGGGCTGCTTCTCGTTGTTCTCGAAAAACACCTTAAGCCCGAGTCCCTCCGCCTGCCGGAAAGACTCGTTGCTGCGCGAGAACCACTGGAAGGTCTGCACCGTGTTGAAGCCCATCTCGGCCGCGTTCCCGAAGTATTCGGGCCGAAGATGGTATATGCCGACCGGGAAGAACGGCTTGCCGTCCACGAGAAGCGTCATATCCTCGTCAACGGTCACCTCGCCAGGATGCTCGGCCCCAACGACAGTGAGCGCCGACTCGGCCCTGTACACCTTGCCGCCGGACTGCACTGCCGCCAAGACTCTGTAGCCGTCCGATGCCTTGATTGGAGTCGACAACGGAAGCGGCACCTTTACCACGACCTCGTTCTGGTCGAGATACGCCGGAAAAGTCGCCTTTGCCGTGGCGATCTGTGACCCCTTCGGGTCGAGTATCTTCACCGCGACGCGGTCGCTCTTGGTGCGCCCGCCGTCGGGATATGCCTCCACCCTCACCGAAACGGCGTCCGTCCGGCGGAATGCCGAAAGGCGGTTGCGGTATAGCGGTCCCGACACCGTCACCGCCTCGGGGACGGTCACCTTCTCGTCGACGACCGTCTGCTCGCCGAGCGCCGTCTTCAGCACGAGCCTGACCCCTGCCTCGCCGCGCATCTTGAACGCAACCGGGAAGGAAACGGCGATCTCACCGCTCGCGGACTGATTCGCCTTGAATACCTTGCGCTGCTTCGCGACGCTCCCCTTGGCATCGGCGATCGAAAGCTCCGCCGAAACCTTGTCCACGCCGTCGAACGCCCTGAATTTCGCCACGATACGCTCCTTGCCGGGGCGAATACGCGGCGGCTCGTAGGCGACAGGCTCCAGCCCGAGCCGGCAGCACATCAGGTACGTCCGCAGATTCTCGGCCACCGAACTCCAACGCTGCTGCATCGCGGCGACATAGACGAAGCCGCGCCCGATGCGGCGCACGGCGACGACGGGATGCTTCTCGTCCGGACCCGAACAGGTCGCCACCGTCGTCCAGTCTTCGCCGGTCTTGAGGCAATGCCACTGGCGGCACTCGTAGCGGACGCGGCGCGGGAAGCAGCGCAGCGGATGCACGACCTCCGGGTCGAGCACGAATCCATAGCGCGTCGTGTTCAGCCAGCCGGCGCATCCGCGGCAGTCTATCGCCGCACCTTCCCCGTCCTCCCCTAGCGCCTTGCAGAAGTCGGCGAACAGCCGTCCGTCGCAGGCGTCGAAGACGCAGAATCCGCCGCCCGACGACACCCACTTGCGCACCTCATCCAAATGCGGCTGGAGCTTGTTCGCGTCGACCAGAAGCCCGAGCATCACCAGATCGAAGTCCTTGAGCCGCGCCACCGCCTCGTCGAGCTGCTCGGTGGTGTAGACCGAATACGCCGCCCCGATCTTCTCGAGCGGATACTTGTAGATGTTGCCCTCGAACTTCGGGTCCGGGAGCGTCAGCACCATCACGTTCAGGCGCGGCGAAGCCGACTCCGCGACAAGAACCGCGCCTGCCGCCAGCATGACAAACAAAAACCTCTTCATGTACGAAGTCCCTGACCTTCAGCGATTCATTGCTTCCATTTTATAGGAATAGATTTTACCGACGAACGACGCATTGTTTCCCTTGCCGCCCAGCACAAGCGTAATCGGCAGGGTAAACGGCTCGTCCTTTGAGAAGACAATTTCGGACACCTTCCTGAGTTCCGCACCGTCGAGGCTCGCCTTCGCAAAGTTTTCAAGCCCGTCAAACCGCCCCGTTTCAATAACGATGCGGTGGCGACGCCCAGTTGCGACCGGCATCTCCGACATGAAGACCTTTTCATTCGGCTTGCCGTTGTGCTTGCCCTTGGAGAAAACGACCTTCAGGCATCCTGTTTCAGAATCAACCTCCGCCCAGGCTTGCCCGCCGGCAAATGAAAAGATTGTACCAGCGCTCTTTTCCGTCGCCGAGAAATCCAGCGTGACGAGCCTGCGCGAAAAGCCCTCGCTGTTTGTGACGTGGACGGAAGGATCGACCGAACCCGTGGTGTAGACACACGTCCCATCGCACACTAACGCTCCGTCTTTGATTCGTGGAGCAAGCCGCCGCTGTGACGCGCTGTCAGAACTCGTTCGGTAATCAAATGAAAGTGTATCGCAAAGCGGAAACGGTTTTGTGAAATCGGCGGACGACACAAGAGCGTATTCTCCCGAATACTCAAACGCCCCCACATCGGCCAACGCACCGTTAACGCGCGCAACGCCCGCCGCGTCGACAGCATCTCTCGCAAACATCGTCTTCGCGGCATCGACAAGTTCGCTCGTCCTGAGCGGACGCAGATTCGCGCTCGAAACCGCGTTCGTGTTGAACGGCTTGCAGCCGCCCCTCTTTCCTTCCGAATCAAAGAACACCCCGCGGCATGGAATATTCGTCACCGCCGACGGGCTTGAAGGCTTGCCCTCCCGGTTTGCGCCGACGACCGAATCATTAAGCGCCATCGTGACGCCCCATCCATTGCGGACGGAGGCAGCTGCGCCGCCACCCGAGACAAGAGCGCTGTTTTTAGCAATCGTGCAATGGGAAGATGTTCCGCCAAAAACGCCGCCGCCGCTGTTTCCGGCTGAATTGTTCGTGAAAAAGACCGATGTCGACGACGCGCGCACCGCGCCGCCTCCGTCCCGCCCGGCGCTGTTTCCGCCGACGCGGCAGGATTCGAGCGACCCGAAATGCGCACCGCCGCCGTCTCGTCCTGCGGTATTGTTCTCAATACGGGAGAAGAACACCTTCGAAAAATGCGAGCCGCCGCCGTCGAACGTCGCACGATTGGCATTGACTTCAGAGCGCTCGACGTCACACATTGCAATGCCTCCGCCAGCCTCGGCCGTGTTGCCGAAGACTTTGCAGTCTTTCAGATTTGCATACGCCGCGCCGCCTCCGTAGAGAGCGTTGCCGTTTTTGATTTTGCACCCCTCAAGAGTTCCGCCCAGCACGCATCCGCCGAGACCGGGCCGGAAACTTTCGTCGAGTGAATTTCCGCCGGCAATCGTAAAGCCGCACACGCGGACATTGTGTTCATGTTTCATCGAGCCGAACGGCTTGAGCGTAAGCGTAAGCGCGCGAGCGCCCTTTCCGCCGCTGATGACCGTCTTGTCGATCTCACCCTCCGCAACAATGTCAATCAGCTTGTTGTCGCAGACGACAGGACCATATGCGCCCTCGGCGACTTTTATCACATCACCGTCGTTTGCCGCGTCTACCGCCTTCTGAAGGTCGGTGAAATCGGCACCTGCGGGAGCTACCCGAATTTCGCGGCCCGAACCGCGTCCAGGGAGACTGCGAGCTATTCTGGCGCGGTTCAAGCGGACAACTTCAGGCGCATTCCCGGAAAGAACGTATATGCCGGAAGCAAACTTGTCGAGCGCGACTTTTACCACTCCTCCCGTGCAATCGAGGGCGATTTCGTCGAACGCGCCAGTGATTTTCTTTGCATCCTTGGCTAGTTCGGTAACAGGAAGATCGATTTCAACTGGCCCCTTCGAACTGTTTACGAGAATCATGTACTTCGAGCCGTCGTAGGGATTCGTCATGGCAAGGCCATGCAGACTGCCTTCTGCGGCGGTAAAACGCCGTGGTGCGTCTTTGGCGTTGAGAAGTGACGGCGCTAGCGCCTTCAAGCGGGCGATCAGCTCCGCCATTTCATCCTGCAGTTGCGGGTTGTATTTAAGCCCCACTGAGTCGCTTTCGCGCCACGCATACCAAATAAGCCCCTTCGCGCCGTGGCAAACGGCCTGAAGCGACATGTTGCGCACCATTTCAGGCGGCTCGTGGCCGAACGCCTGCGGCACGAAAACAACCGGCGAGTTTCCACCCGACGCCTCTACGGCCCGATCGACGAATCGTGAAACGGAACTGATCGGAGAGTCCTCGCCGCGTTCGGTATGGTACGGATAGCAATCGGGGGCAAGAATATCCGAAAGGCGGACATTGCGCTCGAAATGATGGGGCTGATACGATACCAGGAACGTCGGATGATGGATATCCGCCTCGTGCCATGCGTCGTTGAGCGACTTTACAAAATCAAACTGCGCTTCCGCCGGCTCGTCCACCGTGTACCAAAAGAGCGCTGCCGGATTCGTGCCAAGCTCCGTCCCCTGGGCCATGCAGGCCGCAGGTGCACGGTGGGGAAGCTGCTCCCACAAAGTCTTTACTCCAAGATATCGCAAATCTTCGACGACACGCGTTCCGCGCCACGAAAAGATATTGAAGACGTTGAATCCGATATCGGCAATCTCGTCCCACTCGCCATTGTTGTTGCCGCCGACATGGTAGATGCCGAGCGGGAAGAACGGTCTGCCATCGACAATCATCGACATGTCTTCATCGAAATACGCGCCGCCGGGAACGTCCCTGACAATTTGGATCTCGCATTGCGACTGTGCCGCCGCAGCATCGCCCTTCCCTGGGAAAAGCTGCGCCTTGGCCGTGTAGACGCCGGGTTGAAGACTACGCGAGAGCTTCACGGGCACAAACGTCACGCCACGGCCGATCGGCGATTCTTTCCGCGAAACCCGAGCACCCTTCGAATCGAAAACCTCGATCGAGGCGCGTGGGTCCTCCACCCCGTCTTCACCTGTCGGGTAATATGAAAGCTTCAGCTTTACCTCGTCAAAACGGCGGGATTTCGAGAGCACATTGCGATAGCGCGTACCATGAAGCGTAAACAAGTCGGGGAGCGTCACGCGATGATTGAAACAGTGTCCACCCTTGCCGCCAAACTCCACAATCAGCTCCGCACGGACGCGGCCGCGCTCATTGACTGTGCATTCAAGCGCCGCAACGCTCGTGGAGGCGGCCTTTACGACGCAGTGGGAGACGTACCGGGAAGTATTCCCTTCCTTGACAACCTTTCCTTTTTCATCCTCCTCAATCGGGGTAATGAGAAGCGTGACTTCACCAGAAGCATCTTTGTCGGACGTATTGGCGCAGGTAATTTCGAATCGATTCCTCCCTGGGGCCGGCAACGGCGTCTTCGCCTCAACAATGGACAGGCCCATCTCAAGAAAAGTCTGGTTTGCCTTGAGGTTTTCCATGAATTCGCGGCAGTACCACGTGTTGGATGTCACAAGCACGATCCCCTTGCCCCAGCGTCGAATCATCAGCGTCGGCTCTCCGTGCTGACAGCGGGAAAGAATGTTCCACGCCGTCTTTTCCTGGTTCGGCACGGTCAGGTGATTCCAGGAGAAACCGTATTCTGCCTTGTTGGGGAAGAATAGTATCGGGTCAATCGGCTCTGTGGCGATGGCGGGACCGCCGTTTACGCATTTGTTCCGTCCGGCATCCACCTCCATTGCCGGATCCATCGATTTGTACCACGATAATCCAAAACATGGCGTCGGGTAGTTGGCGTCTATCTGGAAAAGGCATCCGCCTTTCTTTATCCATTCGGCGATTGCCGGCGCGTAGCGGTCCATGTCGATCGGCGGCGGTGTCGTATACGGCGCCTTGCGATAGCCGAACAGCTGCGGCGCGAACAGCAAATCGAATTTATCTAGGTTTTTGACGAGCCAGTCCATCTCGGTCGCCGACTCCATGATGTTCGTATACGCCCACCCGGCGTTTTTGAAAATGTAGTTCCACTGGACATTATGACCGTGATTGTTCCATGTCGGCAGCGTCGCGACCGAATACTGACGCTCTTCGGCGGCGGACGCCGCGCCCGCAAGAAGCAGCGCGCATAGGAGTATATGTCTACCCATGATTCTCATTACCTTTCTATTTATCATTTTCATTACCTT
>CAMNLN010000202.1 GCA_946543025.1 uncultured Verrucomicrobiota bacterium | reverse complement strand
AGTAGACCACGACGGACGGGTGCCGCCGCGCGAATGCGACGATCGCGGCGAACTCGGGCACGGAGACGAAATTGGGCGACTCGACATGCACCGCCATGCCCAGCTCGTCCGTCGCCTCCAAGTACTCCTCCGGCGGCACGAACGTGTGGAAGCGCACGAAGTTGAATCCCAGCTCCTTCCGCTTCGCGGTGATCATGCGGTAGTAGTCCAGGTCGCGCGGTAGGTGGACCGTCTTCGGAAAATAGCAATGCTCGGTCACGCCCCGCAGGTAGATCGGCTTGCCGTTGAGGCGCAGTTTCTCGCCGTCGGCGACGAGACGGCGCAGGCCGAACTTCTGCCTGTACGTCCCCTGCGGCGTCGCGAGCGCAAGGTCGTAGCGGCGTGGATTCTCCGGCGACCAGAATCCAAAACCTTTCGTCGGGAGCGTGAAATCCCCCTTCGCCTTTCCCTGCGCCAGCACCCGCTCGCCATCCCGTATCTCATACGAAAACGGAACGCCGCCCGCGACGTGTACGGTAAACGTCTGGAGATCCTGCGCCGTCGTCACGTACACGTCTCCCAGGGCGTTCTTCGGGAAACGCAGTTCGAGCTTTCCGTTGACGCCGCCCGTCGCGCGGAAGACCGCGCGGGTCGTCAGGCCCGACACGTAATCGCAATAGCCGAGATTGGGGTTGTTCGACACCGCAAGGACGATTTCGTTCGCCCCCTTCACGAGCACGCCTTTCGGCACGGTCAGCTCGAACGGCGTGGAGAAGCCCGCCCGAAACGCGACGAACCGTCCGTTGATCCACACATGCACCTGGTTTCGCACGCCCTCGAACGCCAGCACGGCCACGCCCGCCCGGTCCAGCTCGACCGTGCGCCGGTAGTAGAAGCAACCCGAGATGTTCGGCAAGGTGGTGTCGTCCGCCCAGCCCGTGATCGGGAGCGTCTGGCGTCCGTACAGCGGATTGATCCGGAACTCGTCCTTCATCCCCGCCGCGCGAAATGCGTCGATCATGTCCTCCCAGTAGCCGGGCACGGCGCCTTCGACCTTCACGCCCTCGAAGCGCGGATAGTCCACGCTCTCGTGCGCGTACGGACGGTAGGCCATCTCCCACGCGCCGTCGAGCGGCACGGCATCGTAGATGCCGTGCTCGAACAATTCGCCCGCGAACGCGCCACAGGCGACGACGCAGAACACCAAATAGGACACGATCTTCATTTGCCCTTCGCCTCCTTGAAAAAGCTTTTTGCGACGAGTTCCAGCGTTTGCTCGCAGTAGCCGCATTCGGTGCATTCGCGGGCACAGGCGGACGTGCGGGCGAACCAATCGGGAGGAAACGCGGCGTTGTCGATGAACGCCGGGAAAAACGCCGGGGAGAATCCCGGTTCAAAGAGGTCGAGGAGGTTTCCCTCGAAGCTGCCGCGCTCGTAGGCGGAGATCACCATGTCCGGATTGGCGTGCTGGCGCGTGGCGAGCTTCACCACGTCCACGAGGCCCTCATAGCGGGAGATGTCCTCGGGCCTCACCCATGTCGCCTTCAGGATCTCCGGAAAGTTCGCGCGGTCCTTGTAGAACGTCCAGCAGAGGTGCGGGCTCCACCCCTTTGCGTTCACGACCTTCATCGCGGCGTCGGAATGGGCGATGAGGTTGTCGTGGAACGTCTGCCACGGACAGTTCCGCAGACAGCCCGAGTTCGCAAGCATGCAGAGTTTCTTGCCGTTCGCATGGCACCAGCCGGAGAAGCGTTTCACCGTTCCGAGGTTGCGCTGGATGTCGCGGCCGATATAGTACGAATCGAACAGCGGCGCGAGGTAACGAAATGCCTGGAGCGTCGTCAGGCGCATGTTCACCGAGGCTCGCACCTCGATCTCGGGGAACGCGGACTTCAGGACGCGCGCGACGAACGGCGACGCCGTGGTGCAGACTTCGGGCCGGCAGCCCCACGAATCGAGCGTGCCCACGATTTCGCGGACATGCCCTTCCAGCGCCAGGCTCATCGCCTGCTCGCCGTAGCAGTTGGCGTTCAGGAGAAGGTCGAGCCGGACGCCCGCGCCGCGCAGCCGTTCCAAGTCGCGGCGGAGCGCGGCGGAAAGCTCGGCGGGATCGTCCTCCTCCTCGTAGCCGAGCCGGGGACGTCCCGACGGCTCGTCGACCCACGGGAAGTAGACCTCCTTCACGGAGGGATGGCGCAACGCGATCTCCGCGAACGGCGCGCCGTCCGCGAAATGCTGGTAACCTGCCGCAAGCGCAATCATCCTTCAGATCTCCTACTTGTCGACGGAAATTCCAGGGACATTCCCCAAAGACATACCCCCTTTACTTCCGGGCCCAGCGGCGGAAGACAGCCTCGGCCTTCTTGCCGCGGAACGTGAAGTCGCGGGCGAGCGTGCCTTCGCGTGTGCTGTGCGGCTTCGTCGGCGAGTTCTGGTCCCACTTCCACCAGTGGAAGCCACGGCACCAGGGTTCGTGCGCGAACACGCGGAAGAGCGCCTCCATGTAGTTGGCCTGCTCGTCCTCGTCCACGACCGTGAAGACGCCGGACGGGGACCGCGCGCCGCCCTGCGTGGACGAGCACCCGCATTCGCCGAAGATGATCGGCCTTCCCATGGCGTCCGCGATCGCCTTCATCCGCGTGTGCGCGCCGGCGAGGTTCTTCACCATGTCGTCGACGGTCAGCGCCTTGCCCGTTTCGTCCTTGCGCCGCGCCGGGCAGTAGTAGGAGATGGAGAGGAAGTCGAGGTCGTAGAACCAGTGGTCCTTCTTCGCAAGGAAGGCGAGGAAGTCCACCTCGCCCGTGTGGAGCGTGTGGCAGCTCGTCACGGGGCCGGAGTAGACACCACGCACGGCCGTCACGACCGACTTCCATTTCGCGTTCTCCTCCACCATCTTGTCCAGC
This sequence comes from uncultured Verrucomicrobiota bacterium, assembly GCA_946543025.1. Taxonomy (GTDB): domain Bacteria; phylum Verrucomicrobiota; class Kiritimatiellia; order RFP12; family UBA1067; genus RUG572. The sequence continues at coordinate 3,688 of CAMNLN010000202.1, read as the reverse complement.
TCGCTGTCGAGACAGAACAGCTCGCACTTGGTCCGCTCGGCGATCCGCGCGTAGTAGACGCTTCGTTCGCGCATGGAGGCGAACCAGCGCGTGCGGCCGTCGCTCACGCGCCCCGGCATGCGCTCGCGGTCCTTGTTCATCCACACGCCCAGGCGCCCGTAGCCGTCCTTGCACTCCAGCATCGGACGCAGCTGTACCTTCATCCCCTTCGCGTGGATGAGGTCGATGGCGTCCATCAGCTCGATGTCGTTCGGCGTATGCGCGAAGTCCTTGTACTGGAACGAGGACGCCCCCTCGTCCTGCCAGACGGTCGGCACGACCGTCACCCATGTCGCGCCGGCGCGAGCGATCGCCTCGATCTCGTCCTTTGCCACGGAGGATGAGAAATACCCGTTCGTCGCGTAGAACCCGAACGTGACGCCCCACTGGAAATCCTCGGGGATTTTCCACGCGCGTTCCGCGCGCACCGCGCCCGCCGCGAGGCAGATGCCCGCCGTCAACAGTATTCTTACCATGTTTTCTCCTTGTTTTTCATTCAAGAACACTTGGTCTGGCGGCGTCAGTACCGCCTGAGCAGCTCGAGCATCTTACGGTCGAGCTTATGGCCGTTGAAATCCTCGTAGGCGACGTCCAAACGCCCTGAATCAAGGATGCCGTTGTGCCCGCGCAGGTTCCAGAGCGCCCAGCCGAGGTTCTTGGACTTCCAGAGCTTCAGGCAGTGTTCCATCCACGCCAGCGCCGCGCCATGCGGCGTGCGGTTGCGACAACCGAACTCCCCCACCATGCAGAACTCGCCCACGTCGAGCGCGGACTGATATTTCGCGACCGTCTCCTCGGGCGACGTGCGCACCCGCTTCGTCCCGTATCCCGGAGCGAGCGGCCATGTCGGCGGCTCCTTGGGGATTCCGCTGATGTAGTCCGCGCCGAAGTGCGTGATCGCGTGCGGCGTATAGCCGCGGAAAGCCTGTCCCACGGACGGTACCCCGTACAGCTCGGGCACGGGTCGCGAGGCGCAGTGGTTGCCGTCCACCATGATGAAACGCGCGTCATCCGCGTTGCGTATCGCCGCGATGAGCTTCCGGCAGAGCGGCAGGTAGTTCGCGCCAGCCGTGTGCCGCGTCGGTTCGTTGAAGAGGTTGAAGGAAAGGTCTTCGTTGGGGATGCCCTTCCACCGCTTGGCGAACGCGCCCCACATCCGGCAGGCCGCCTCCTGCGCCACGGTGCTCGTGCCAAGGGGGAAAGCCTCGGTCTGGTCAAGAATGCAGTAGCCGGGAATACGGTGCAGGGCGATCTGCACGTGGATGCCGTATTGGCGGCCCCAGGCGATGGCTTGATCGAGGAACTTCATTTTCCGTTCGTCGAGATTCGTCCAGCTGTCGCCCGCTACGAGGATGCGGTAGTCAAGCGGCAGACGCGCGAAGTTGAAGCCCCAGTCGTGCAACGCCTTGAACTCCCACTCGACGAAACGCCCGTCTACGCGCGGGTCTGGCGCAAGGCCTGTCGTCGGGCAACGGAACATCCCCAGCAGGTTGAAGCCACGCCACCCCTGAGCCGGTTTCCAGTCCGCGGCCGTTTCTGCGCGACCGGACAACGCCAACGCCGCCGCACCTCCCAGAAAAGTCCTTCTGGTCGTTGCCATGCCGTAATCGTGATACATAAAGTTCACCTTCCCGTTGCGTGAATCTACTTTGAAACGCAGTCATTATAGCATAAGCAAGACAGGCCTCAAGCGCCCCTTGGTCACCCCCGGTCTGCCCGCCAGACACGATTTTCAATTCTTGCCTTGCCGTTCCTCTTTCCGCGTCCAGTCCGCATACCCGACCTGGCGCTTCAATTCCTCGATCGTCGCCCTGACGGCCACCACGAACGCGCTCGGCACGCGCGAGACGGCGGCGAGGATCGGATCGGCCTCGTGGAGATAGCGCGCCGGCTTGGTCGGCTCGTCCTTGGGCGGGTTCTTCATGAAGGCGCGCGTGTTGCAAACGCGATCCGCCAGCTTCACCATCAGGATCTCCGGCGACGCCTCGCGGGCAAGCCGTTCCATGTAGAGACGGTCCGCGTCGTCGTGGTCTTTGGCGGTCGGATACTCGGGGCGGCTGAACGTAAGATAAAGGATGCCCTCGAACACCTTCAGGCCATGCTCGCCGGCGGCATTCAGAATCGAAATGGCCGGAACGCGCGTATCCTCCACGAGATCGTGTCCCCAGGCGACGGCCAGCGGCACGGGATTCGCCTCCTCCGTCATGCCCCACGCCTTCAGCTGGGCCACCACCGCGCGCGGATGGGCGATGTAGGGCACGTGGCCCTTGCCTTTCCGCTCGACGCCGCAATGCCATTCGTCGGCCAGCGCTTCCATCTTCTGAACAATATTCATCCGGCCATCTCCTTCTTTTCGTTTAAGCATGTGTGGCTTTTCGTCCCTTGTGATTGCGTGATGAGGAATAAGACGCCTTGGCCTTATCCATTGAACTTGGTTGCGGAGCGGGAAGGCCATGCCCTTCGGGTTGTCTCCTGTCATGGATCGGCGGAGAAGGCTATTCATCTTCCTAACAGGTTTTCACCTGACCAACCGGACATTCATCCGTCCTGACACCGTTTCCCTCCGGCCGTTAGAGTAACAGTTGAAGCCAATGCAAGCACCTCAAGACACAAAGCAGAAGCGAGGAATGGATTTGGATGGACGTCACGGCGATTGGATTGCTCCATCCTTCCGCATTGCGGCAGGAGTCGCCTCCTGACCACTTAGGACACGTATAGGTCGTATCGACATTCACGTTGAACCCATCACAGGCACCTCGCAAAATCAAAACCCGAGAGGAATAAAATGTTCTGCCCAGCGCGGGATATGGACAAATGTCCACCCCCGCAAACGCGGATTTTCACTCCGCTGCTTCTCTAAGCTAGGTTGAAACCAGAACCAACACCTCGCGGGAAATTCGCAAAGGGACGACAAGCTTTCAAAGACCGATGCCGCCGCAAGACGGCGCAACTTCTTTGGCAAAATCCATGCCAACGGCGAGGCTTGAGGACTCTGGAAATAGGACTTCAGACGCAGGCAGGACGAAAATGTAATTTCGAGCAAAACCCAACACCTTTCGCGCATTAAAGCCAATCAAAATCTGACCTGCTATTTCTTCCGCACCGTAATCTCATCTTCAAAGACATAAATACCCAACCCATAATTGCTATCTTGTAAGATAGAACATAGTCGAAAAGATACACGATACACGCGGGACACCCCAATGATGACCATACCTCATGGGGACAGTCCCCTATGGTTCCCAATACACAAAGGGCCTGTCCCCTCAGATTCCAAAGGGCCTGTCACTTCAGATTCTGAAACACCTGGTTCTAGAATTGAAATTTCAGCAAACCATCCCCTTGACATGATGCCAGACATGATATATTATATCTCACATGAAAACCTTGGTGACAAAAGTGACTGAACGCGGTCAAGTCTCAATTCCTGCCTCAATCCGTGAATCCATGCAGATGACGCCCGGAACATCTCTGCTGTGGAATCAAGGGCAGGACCGCTACACCTGCGTGATAACGATTGTCCGCAAGCCCGTGCGCAAAGGTGCACGGGCCATGCTCGGCTATGCCGCGACATACAGCAAGCCGCGCACAACGGCCGAATGGATGAAGGAACTTCGCGAGGGGGAAGAGCCATGAGCATGGTCGTCGA
>CAMNLN010000201.1 GCA_946543025.1 uncultured Verrucomicrobiota bacterium | reverse complement strand
TGAGGATCGACTCCTCGATGAGGCACTGGTGCGTGAGCGAGGCGTCGAGGCCGCGCGCGCAGATCGTCTGGAGCTCCTCGTCGTTGTAGCAGAAGCCGCCGCCCGCGCCGCCCATCGTGTAGGCCGGCCGGACCACCACGGGGTAGCCGATCGTGTCGTGGACGAGGTTCAGCGCCGCCTCGACCGAGTGGACGATGCCCGACTTCGGCGTCTCGATGCCGAGCTTCTGCATCGTCTCCTTGAAGATCTCGCGGTCCTCGCCGCGCTCGATGGCGCCGAGGTTGACGCCGATGACCTTCACGCCGTACTTGTCGAGGATGCCCTTCTTCGCGAGCTCCATGGAAAGATTGAGGCCCGTCTGCCCGCCGAGGTTCGGCAAAATGGCATCGGGCCTCTCCTTCTCGATTATCTGCTCGAGACGCGCCTCGTTGAGCGGCTCGATGTACGTGGCGTCCGCCATCACCGGGTCCGTCATGATGGTGGCCGGGTTGGAGTTCACCAGCACCACCTTGTACCCGCACGCCCTTAGCGCCTTGCACGCCTGCGTGCCCGAATAGTCGAATTCGCACGCCTGGCCGATCACGATGGGTCCCGATCCGATGATCAGCACCTTGTCCACGTCCGCTCGCTTCATCTTTTATCCTTGTCTGGGCAGGTCTCGTTCTGGAACCCGCAACCGGGCCGATAGTATACAAAAACCCGTCCCCTCCCGCAAGACGCAAATGCGATCCCGAGCCGCCACCTGTTCATTTCCGCGACAGTTCGCGCGGAAGTTCCCTTTTGCCTACGAAACGACGCAGCGATGGACGATCGCGCGCCGGAGCGTAAGCGGATCCGAGTAGGCCACGCCCGAATCGGCGGGAAGGCCGAATGCGAGACGCGTCACGCGCGCGGGCGCCTCCGCCGACGGCCATGCGCGCAGGCATTCCGCCAGGTAGCCCGCCGTGGCGTCCCCTTCCATGTCCGTGGAGAGCGCCAGCAGGATTTCCGTGAATCCCTCGCGCGCGATGCGGTCCTTGAGTTCCGCGATGCGCAGCTTCTCCGGGCCGAGACGCCGCACGGGCGAAAGTTTCCCGCCCAGCACGTGGTAGCGGCCGCGAAACGCGCCGGACGACTCGATCGTCTGGATGTCCGCCGGCTCCTCGACCACGCAGACGGACGCGCCGTCGCGCGTCGCGTCCGTGCAGAACGTGCACGGGTTCTCGCTGCGGACGGTAAACGCGCCGCAGCATGAACAGCAAACGATTTCCGCACGCGCCTCGCGAAGCGCGAGGACAAGCGGATCGAGCAATCGCTCCGGCTCGCGCACGAGCGCGAGCGCCGCCCGCCCCGCGCTGCGGCGGCCGAGGCCGGGCAGGTGCGCGAGCGAGCGAACGAGCGTTTCGAGAGGTGCCAGCACGGCTTACGCCATTACTTGCCGAACAGGCCGCCCATGCCGCCTGCCTGCATCATCTTGGCCATGTGCTCCTGCGTGGCCTTCTTGACGTTCTTCAGCGCGCCGTTGACGACGTTGAACAGCATGGTCTCGAAACGCTCCGTCTTGCCGGACGCGACTTCCTTCCACGTGTCGGGCGCGATCTTGATCGACGAGATCGTCGAATCGCCCCGCGCCGTCACGGTGATGCCGCCGTTGGCGTATTCCACCTGAATCTTCTCGATCTCGGCCTGAATGCGCTTCGCCTCGCTGCGCATCTGCATCGCCTGCTTCATCTGGTCAAAGATTCCCATTGTCCTGTTCCTTTGTTTTAACGTTTTCCTGTTGCTTGCTTGAGATTGTATTTCCGGGCCTTGTAGGCGACGATGCGCGGCGTCGATCCGAGCGCCCGCGCCGCCGCCGCCACGTTGCCGCCGTGCGCCGCGAGCGCCTGCGAAATGATGTCCGCCTCGAACGCCGCCGTCGCCGCCTTCAGAGCCTCGCCGCGCCACACGTAACGCGGACGCGCCTGCCGCTTCAGCCAGCGGCGCACGGCGAGAGGCAGATCGTCGCATTCCACGTCTTTCCCGAACGCGACGAGCTCAGCCTCCGCGCGCGCCTTGGCCTTTTCGGCGGGCGACGCCCACGGATAGGCGTCCAAGGCCGCCTGGGCCACGCTAGACCAGCTTCTTCCCACTCAGCTCCTCGTATGCCTTGACGTAGATTTCGTGCGTTTTCCTGACGACCTCGTCCGGAAGCTCCGGCGCCGGCGGACGACGGTTGAAGCCGATCTCGTCCAGCCAGTCGCGCACGAACTGCTTGTCGAGCGACGGCGGGTTCTTGCCGACCGCGTAGGATGCCTGCGGCCAGAAGCGCGAGGAGTCGGGCGTCAGTACCTCGTCCGCGAGGATAAGCGATCCGTCCGCCGCGCGGCCGAACTCGAACTTCGTGTCGGCGATGATGATGCCGTGCTTCGCCGCATAGTCGGCCGCCTTCGTGTAGCAGGAAATCGACGCGTCCTTCAGCGCGTTCGCCAGCTCCGTCCCAACCTGCTTCGCCATCTCGCCCACCGAGATCGCCTCGTCATGTTCGCCGAGCGCAGCCTTGGTGGTAGGCGTGAAAAGAACTTCGTCGAGCTTGGAGGCGTTCTGGTAGCCCATGCGCAAAGGCTGGCCGTTGACGGTCTGCGAGCGCTGGTACTCCTTCCAGCCGGAACCGGTGAGGTAGCCGCGAACGATGCACTCGAACGGCACCATGTCCACCTTCTTCACAAGCATCGACCTCCCGCGCAGGTCGTCCGCCACGGGCTTGAGGAAATCGGGGTACTCGGCCACGTCCGCCGTCACGAGATGGTTCGGCACACCGAGGAAGTCCATCCAGAAAAGGGAGAGTTGGTTGAGCACCTTGCCCTTGTCCGGTATGCCGCCGGGGAGGATGACGTCGTAGGCGCTGATACGGTCGGTGACGACCATCAGCAGTTTGTCTCCAAGGTCGAACACGTCGCGCACTTTTCCGCTCGACGGATTCGGCAGACCCGGTATCCGCGTTTCGAGCAGGGCATGGTTCTTGTCGTATTTCATGTGCAGTCTGTTCCTTTCAGGGAATAAGTATTATAGCATATCCGATCGTCTCCACCGGAAACGTCTCTCCCGGCAGCTAGCGTCCTTTCCTGCGAAGCTGGTCGGCCACCCACACCGGCGGTTCGACGCCCTGTGCGGCCATCGTCCGCGCGTAGTCCTCGAAATCGAACGGAATGTGGCGGAACGCGACGCTCCTCTTTTCCGAATCGTAGATGACATAGGTCGTCTCGCGCTCGAAACGGGGATATCCCACGGCCCCGACGTTCACGATGTAGCGGGCGCCAGGCGTACGGACAAAATTGTCAGGCAGCAGCTGAAGGGACGTCCCCTGGCCTCGCTGCGTCCAGACGTCCGCAACATGCGTATGGCCGATGAAGATGAGTTCTATTTCCGGCGGCAGCGCCGCGAAGACGGCATCGGCGCCAAACACGTCGAGCACGTAGCCGAAACCTGCGGCAAGGCGCCCGCTCCGCGAATGAAGCTCGCCGTGAACGGCAACGAAATCTTCCCGGAACTCGCTCATCGGGAGCCCCGCAAGCCAGTCGAGGTCAGCATCCGAGAGCTTGCTGCGGTGCCAGTTGACAGCCTCCTGCGCGCGAGGGATGAAAGTGCTGGAGTCGATACGCCGGGCAACGGCCGCATCATGGTTGCCGGCCACGACCACGTCGCATACGTTCCTGCACAGGGCGATGGCACCGGCGGGGTCGGGGCCATACCCCACCACGTCGCCAAGGCATATCTTCACGTCCGCCCGTTGCCCGTCCGCGTCCGCGAGCACCTTCTCAAGCGCTGGCGGATAGGCGTGCACGTCTGAAAAAATCGCATATCGCACTCGTTTGCTCCAAAACCTGTTCCCTTATGGGGAAAATATATTATAGCGAAAAATTCGACCGCCGGCATAACAATCCGTCCTCGCCTCAAATTTCGTTGCCGCGCCTCTCGATGAAGAACACCTTGTCGCCCACGCGGCAGCGCGGCGCCTTGAGCGTGGCCCACGTGCCGCGCTCGGCAGACCGCAGCACCTCTTCGTCGCGCCGCAGCTCGCCCACCGTCAGGTCGAGCACGCCCGTGGTCGGCCCGTGGATCTGGATCGTATCGCCGACTGCGAGCGCGTGGTCCTGCACTTTTACCTGCGCGATGCCGGCCTTGAGAAAATAGTCTATGACTATCCCGACATGGCGCTTGATCGTCGTCGAAAGCGAATTCTCGGTGTCCGTGAACTGGTCTGCGCCCGGTCGCCCGAAGTAGAGTCCGGCCGCAAATTCGCGATGGAACACTTTCTTCACCTCATGCGTCAACTCCGCCACGAGCGCGGGCGTATACGTCCCCGCGCGGACCGCATCCACAGCGCGGCGATAGGCCGCGGTCACCGTCTTCACGTAGTCCGCGTTCCTGGCGCGGCCCTCGATCTTGAAGCTCGCGATCCCGGCGGCCATCAACCGGTCGACAAACCCGAGGGAACAAAGGTCCTTCGCCGACAGCACCGTGTGAGGCTCAACGACGAACGCCGTGTCCGATTCGTGGATCGGATTGCCCTCGTCGTCCTCGAAGAAGTCAACCGCCTTCACGAGGAAGCGCCTGCGGCAGGGCTGGTTGCACTCGCCGCGGCAGGCGCTCTTGCCAAAGACGTCGTGGCTCATGAAGCAGCGCCCGGACTCCGCCACGCACTGCGCGCCATGGACGAAGCATTCCACCTCGATGGGCGACTTCTCGACGATGTCCGCCACCTCGCGCAACGTGCATTCGCGCGCCAGCACCACGCGTGAGGCCCCTTGTTCAGCGAGGAACGAGACCGCAAGCGAGTTCGAGGTGGACATCTGCGTCGAGACGTGAAACGCCGCACCGTACTTCCTGCAGAGCGCGATCACGCCCCAGTCCGACACGATGAACGCATCCACGTACGGCTTCGCCGCCACGATCGTCCGCTCGATCGCGGCGACCTCGCCTTCAAACATGATGGCGTTGAGCGCGAGGTAGGCCTTCACGCCCGCCGCACGGCAACGGCGCGCGACCTCCGGCAAGTCCGATTCCGAGAAGTTGACGCCGCTACGGGCGCGCATGTTGAACGTGCCGAGGCCGAAATAGACGGCATCGGCCCCCGCGTCGATCGCTGCCTGAAGGCAGACGAAGTCGCCGGCGGGGGCCAGTATCTCCGGGATGCCGGAGCGCATCGTCGTGCGATTAGAAGTCGTAGAACGCGGTGAACTGGATGCGGTCGTCGTCCGCATCGCCCTGATAGTAGTACTTCGTCCTCAGGTGCGCGTACTCCAGCCCGAAATGCAGGTTGTCGTTGAACTGGTAGAAGATGTCCGCGTACGCGCGCTCGTTGAAGACGCGGTCCTCGGCGTCCTTCGCCTCGGAATCGGTCGGGTCGTCAAAGCCGTAGCCGATCGCAAACGCCCACTTCTCCGTGCAGTCGTAGCGCAAATCGACGAAGCCGCCGATCGTGGAGACCTCGCGGCCCTTGCGCGTCGGGTCAGGCATGGCGATGCCCTGGCCGATGCCAGCCTGGATGCCAGCGAGATTTTCGCCCGCGAAGAGCTGGCCGGTAATCTTGAACTTCTCGAAGAGCGGCAGCGAGCCGGCCACCATGATCAGATCCGTGTCGTATTCGTCGGACTTGCCGTAGCCCGTGAACTCGTCTTCTTCCGCGTCATACCAGAAGCGGTGGCTCTTGTCGCGCCCGTACATGCCGCCGAGGCCGACGAGCCAGCGGCGGTCGGAGTCTTCCCAGAACGCCTTGTGGTCGTAGACGATCGCGCCCTCGACGAGCCCCCAGGCGGACGCGGTGTTGTCCTGGTTATAGTCGTCGTCGCGGTCGCCGCCCATGCCGTTGCCGTTCTTCACGAGACCAGCGCGGAACTCGAGCGAGCTGTCCTCCCAGGCAAAACGCTTTGTCACGCGAATCTGCGGACTGCGACGGTAGGGATAGCCGGTGTTCTCCATCCAGGCACCGTCGATCTCCTGCGGGGTGACCATCTTCCAAAGATGCCAGGTCTGGCCGAAGAGGATGTTCCAACCGCTCTCCTCGTTGTCCATCGCGAAATAGAGGTGACGGAAGTGGAAGTCAGGATCGTTGGCGTGGGATCCAGCCAGGTCGAACTCGAACTTGCCGTTAAACTTCCAGCCCTGATACGTCTCGGGCGTATCGAAGTTGAATCCGATGATCGAGTCGTTCATGCTGAACACCGTCTGGTGGTCACCGTTCTTCCGGCCGTTACGGCGCGGCAGCACCCAATCGGTGTAGATGTCGGTCTCGGTCTTGTGCGTGTTGTGCACGGCCTCGAATGTGAGATAGCCGTACGGCGTGATGCGCAGGCCAGACTCGGACAGCGGCTGGAAGATGCCGGCCGTCGCGTCGGCCAGATAGAACTTCGACCCGTCTCCGAGCGTCCAGATGCGGCCCGTCTCGTTGGTCGTCGTGTCCTCGCTCGGCGCAATCTTCGGAGCCTCGGCCTCGGCGGCCGGCTTGGCGGCGGCCTGACGCCCCTCCAGCTCGGCGATACGCTTGGCCTGCGCCTCGATCTTGGCGTTCTGTTGTTCGATCAGCGCGCGGAGTGCTTGCAGGTCGGCCTGCGTTACCACATCCGTCGGCGCGGCTTCAACGGCGGCCACGAGGCCGGCGCAAAACATCGTCGTAAGCAATA
>CAMNLN010000200.1 GCA_946543025.1 uncultured Verrucomicrobiota bacterium | reverse complement strand
TCGTCGCCACGAGGCCGACGGCCATGTAGTCAGGCGGCGCGCCGACAGCCCACGACGTTACGAAGGCGCGCGTTTCGCCCGCCGCGACCACCGCGTTGGGCATATCCAGATGCGGTTGCCAGAATATCGTCCTGGCACCCGTCGCGACGCGCTTGTTCACGTCTCCGGTCAACGTCTGCAGGCATGATCCGCCCACCGAGACGCCGTTCGTCAGGATGTCCACCGTCACGATCGCCGGCTCGTTCTCCAGCGTGTAGGCGATGGTGACCTTGCGCGACGCGTCTTGCGACAGCGTCACGCTGCCGTCCTGAATGGACGGCATGGCGGCCAGCGTTCCCATTCCGAGACACGCCAGCGCCATCAGTTGTGTTCTCTTGCTCATTGGTGTTTCCTTTCTTCTTTGTTCGCTTGATTGACTTGCTTGCACTCGATTCTTCCGTTGCCGAGCCGCCAAACGGTACGATACGGCACCGGCTTGCGCATCCGCCCGATACGCTTGGACGTACGGCACTCGCCGTCGAAAGTCATTTCGAGAGTCCCGTCCGAAAGCCGCTCCAGCCGCGTGAACGCCTCTACGTCGTGGCACTGGGCGTACGTCCGCGTCGTGCCGTCGATGATTTCATGCGCCACCATCCCGTCATCTGCCCCCTGCACGCGCCGCCAGACGCCGTCCGGAGCGCGTTCCCATTCGCCAAGCCGCGCCCCGTTGCGCCGGAAACGGATCCGCCGCCCTCCTTCCTCGAACTGCCATCCGCCAAGCACGGCCTTCAGCCGCGCGTCGCCGGACGAGACTGGCCGTGCTGGCCGAACGGACGAACTATCGGCGAACCTTACGCGAACGTTGGACGTGTCGCCACGCACGACGACATGCAGTCCATGCTCCGTTCCGATCCGATCAAGCAGCCGGACCTCCGCGTCCGCGCCGAATCCGCCGATCACCGCCGCACGCCCGTTGACCACGCCTCCCACCTCGGCGCATGACGGCTCAAGTCCCAGCGCATGCAGCCGCGAGTCCCACAGCACGTTGTCCCCCTGCACCTGACGGTAGAACGGCCCGATCTTGCCGTCGAAACCAGGGTGCCGCACGCGGAATGGACTCGCGAACGACCCGTCTGCCGCATGGGCGAACCAGGCATCCGCATCCCTTACGTGAAACACCAGCCCGTCGGCACTCCGCACGGAGGTAACCACAGGATCCGATGCTTGGGACTGTCTTGCGGGAGGAGCGTCCAACACGTTCTTTCCGTTCCGCATCACCGCAAACCCGAATGGAGGAAGGTCAATGGGGAATGCCTCGCCGGACGGAATCACGACCAGACCTTCCATCCGGTCAGGGTTGAAGTTGACAAGCATGACGACATTTGTCCCGCGCAAGGCGGCAAACACGCCCGGAGGCGCCTTGACGGACAGGAAATCCGCCTCGAAGCCGTTGAGCTCGGGCATGGCCGCACGAACGCCGAAGATCTCCTTCAACGCGTCCGCATGGCCGTCCTCGCTCTCCTGCAGCACCATCGGCACGCCTGGCACCCATGCGGCCAGAGCCATCAGCGCCCGGTATGGAGCTGGGCCGTATAGCCATTCGGCGCGCATGGAGTCGTGGCTCTCGGGATAGCGCATCTTCAGCGTGCCGGGCGGAGAGGCGATGGCGTCCTCGTGGAAACGGCGACGTAGCCAGGCCGCAGTCTCGGACGGCTCGAAGCCCGGCAACCGAGGCAACACGTCGTGGCAGAAAAGGAGATCGTATATGATGTCGCTTTCCGTGGCATAGAATCCGGGTCCGACCTCGGAAAGGATGGCCGAGTTCGGATTGACGGCACGCGCGGCGGCTCGGATGACGCGCTGCATGGCATACCCCCCCTGGCTCTTCGCGAACGAGGCGCGCGCGTACGGGATGGCGGGATTCCAATTGAGATAGTGGCTGCCGTCCACGGCATCGATCCGAAAGCCGTCCAAGGCAAACTCCGCCATGTTGTGGCGGGCGACGGCGCCGATGAAATCCTGCCAGGAGGGCCAGTTGAAGTCGTAGCACCAGTAGTCCGGCATCGTACCGTCCTCGTTTCGGACTACCCACTCGGGGTGCGTGAGCGCGCGCGGAGTATCGCTGCGTCCGCCGTGCGGCACGATGTCGTGCAGCACCTTGAGTCCCAACGCATGGGCACGATCGGAGAACGCGCGCGCCTCCAGCGCGGTACCGACGCGCGGCATGAACGCATAGTAGTCGCGGGGCGTGTACGGCCACATGTCTTCCACGGGCAACACCCAAACCCCGTTGAGGCCAAGATCCCGGATGCGAGAGAGTTGCGAGGCCGCAGGCCCAAAACCGCCCCATCCCTCGAAGTCGGCTGCGATCGGCCCGCGCGGGTGCATGCAGTACAGCATCAGCCTCTGTACCCATTCCGGCCGATCCGCCGGGGCATGACGTCCCGTCTTGCCGAACCAGACCGGCAATGTCTTCAGCGCGGCATCGGCATCGCCGGACACAAAACATATCCAGTCGTCGCCCACCTCCTGTACGCTTCCGGCCTTCACGCGTCCATAGGTGCGGTATTCGCGCACGACCTCCAACGTCCCGGGTGCCTCCCGTATCTCGGCCGGCGCGTGGTCGCCGCGCGGAACCTTCGTGTCGGCGGCAAACAGGACCGCCGACCGGCGCCCGGTGTCCGCGATCACGGCATAGGGCTGTTCCCATGCGTGATGCGTCTGGCGCGCGTGAAAAGCCCGCGCGGGCCGATCGAACGGCGGAAACACGAGGGGAAGCATCAGGCGTCCTTCTTCGCCAACCGACACGCGTCCGGACGACACGAAAAGCTTCCGCAGCATCCCCTGCCCTTTGCCACGATAAGCCAGCCGATACCACCGCTGCACCATGCGCGCATCGGGATGGAGCCGCACAAACGCATCCACGCGCCAGTCTCCCCTGTCCATGCCGCTGACAAAGGTCTGTCCATCGATCTGCCGCATGCCGCGCATCGTCGGCCGGGCGGCGTTCGCGGCGGCATTCTCCTCTCCACCGAGAACAACGAGGTTGGTCCATGCGACGGACGACAGCTCCACGCACGTCTTGCCCGACATGAAGCGCACCGGCCATCCGGTGCGCTCGTCGAACATCACAGACAGCGAGGCATCGCCGTAAACGGCGGCCCGGACCGGCTCGCCAAAGACGGCGGCCACAGCCGATGCCAGCATAAGCAGAAGACTTTTCTCGCCAAGACGCATGTCGATATTATACAATGCCAACTCCTTCAGGCACATATTCTTCGCGCAAAAATAACCTTATGTTTTGCGTACAGCCTCTTGACGAACCGCCGCATCTTGCCTATACTTTCGGCGGCATGAACCGAAAAGTCGTATTCGTATTCACCTCGATACAGCGCAAGGCCCTCAGGGACTACTTGTCTGGGATATATCGTGTGGCGCGCAGACGGAACTGGCAGATACGCATCGTCGACAGAGCTTCCCCGCATCGCGAATTGACGGAGGCCCTGAAGGAGTTCCGCCCAGACGGCGCCATTCTTGACGGCGACGCCACCTCCCGTTTCGTCACGGGCCTCAGGCGGCAAGTTCCGAGGATTCCGCTCGTATTCATGGATTCCGCGCTGATCAGGCGCAGGGGCGAATGTGGCGTGCTTCACGATTCGTCGGCGACGGCCAGCCGGGCCGCAGAAACCCTTCTCGCGCTCAACCTGCCCAACTACGCGTTCGTCGGCACGCGCACAAAGTTCTTCTGGTCGAGCGAACGCATGGCCGCATTCAGCGCCGCCGTCCGTGCCACAGGAAGGGAATGTTCCGTATACGACGCGACGAGCATGACAAACTCCGCCGCCGCGATGCTGAGTCTTCGGAAATGGCTAACCGTCCTTCCAAAGCCATGCGGCATCCTGGCCGCAACGGACGAACGCGGCAAGGAGGTCCTCGACGCCTGCCTCGCGGAGGGCATCGACGTTCCGGAAAGCGTGGCGGTCATAGGCATCGACAACGACGAATTTCTCTGCGAGACAGCCATCCCAACCCTTTCCAGCATCCTGCCTGCATTCCAGCGATGCGGGGAACTTGCGGCGGAACTGCTTCATCGGAAGATGTCCGGGGAAGCGCTGGACGGCACGGTGGAGCGATACGGCCCTCTGGCGACGATCATCCGAGAATCGACACGGCGTTTCCCGGCAGCGCCTCTAAACATACGCAAGGCCGTCGAGTACATCCGCCTCCAGGCGAAGTCAGGCATCACGGCAAGGGAGATCGTCCAGATCATCGGCGGGTCGCGCCGAACGGCCGAGAACAGATTCCGCAAAGGCACCGGCCACTCTATCCTTCAGGAGATACAGGAAGCTCGTCTCTCGCATGCGCGCTACCTCGTGGAGAACTCGCGCATCCCCCTCGGACTGATCGCCGACGCCTGCGGCTATTCGTCTGACATCTATCTCAAGATCCGCTTCCGCAGGCGCTTCGGCTGTACCATGAGCGCGTGTCGAATGGCGGTACAGGGCAAAAGCCCGGAAAATCCATAGTCATTCACTGGCCCTTGCTCGCCGCGCGCGGAAAAAGGACTGGAGCACGGCCTTGCACGGTTCTCCCAGCACGCCGCGCACGATCGTCGGATGGTGGTTGATGCCGGGATGGTCGAAGATGTTGAACGTCGTGCCGCCGCCGCGCTTCGGGTCGTCAAGTCCCCACACGACAGTGCCGACGCGGGCGAGGATGATCGCGCCGGCGCACATCGGGCACGGCTCTTTCGTCACATAGAGGCGCGTCCCCGTGAGCCGCCAGGCTCCTTTCGCCGCGAATGCCGCCGAGAGCGCAAGCATCTCCGCGTGCGCCGTCGCGTCCTGCAGGCCCTCCGTCTGGTTGTGGGCGCGCCCGAGGATGCGCGCCGTCGCCGGGTCCGGATCGAAGGCCGGCTCCTGGCCGTTCGGAGACGGCAGCCAGGACGGCTCCACGACCACGCACCCGGTCGGCACCTCGCCATCTGCGGCCGCCTTCTCGGCCTCGCGCAATGCCATCGCCATGAAATAGCGGTCAAAGTCCTGTTCCATGCGGATAGTCTATCACATTTGCCTGTGCGCGACCACGCCTGCTCGCGCGTTCTCTTGCCCGACCGCTCGACGTTCCGTTCCTGGATACGGTGCACGGGCGCGCGATGCGAGGCGACGTCAGGGGCCGCCACAGCCAGACGGTCTCGAGCGACGCAACGACGAACGCGATGAAGATAGCCGAAACTTACCGCTTGCCGAAGACGAGGTCGAAGAACGGCTCGTTCGCGTAGCATGTCCCGCCGTGGGGCTTGCCCGCGAGCGTGACGAAGCGGAAGTGGCCCTTGAGCTGGGGGAACGTCGCAATGTAGGACTGGAAGTTCTTGAAGCGCTCGAAGCGGTTGGCCCCCTGCGCGTTCGCCTCGCCGTGCACGTCGAGCCACCTAGGCAGCACGTCCTTCGTCCCGCAGAAGCAGAGGCACCAGCGCGACGAAAGGTTCTCCATGATCTGCTCCTCCGTGGCCATCGCGGCGTAGCGGTTGCGGTCCTTCAGACCGTAGATCCAGCGGGTGTCCCGGTCGAAGTACCGGAACCAGGTGGAAGGCGCGCCCGCCGCGAAGCTGAGCTGCAGCCCCTCGCGCGGCTTGATCGGCGAGAGCGCAACATACCGGCTCACCACCTGTCCGCCCGCGGAGTACCCGCAGATCAGGACCGTCTTCAGGGCGGGGAAGAGGCACTTGTCGTTCAGCTTCTCGAAGATGCGGTCGAGCGCGTCGTACGAGGAGAAGTCCTTGGCGACGGGCGAGTCGCCGCCCCCCTGCCACGTGCCGCTCTTCCAGTACACGACCTTCTTCATCTCCTCCTCCGTCATCGAGACGACGAGCTTCTTCTTGTCGGACGGGTCGTAGAGCTTGGAGACGACGATGTTGGGGCCGACGAAATAGACCTTCGACGTGTCGCGTCCGGCGGTCCGCAGCAACTGGCGGATGCGCCCCGTGCCGTCCCGCATGCCGCCGTTCACGCCGTGCACGACGACGACGGCGTGCTCGGAGTTCGTGTCGACCGCGTCCAGCGGATGTTCGGCCCAGTAGCGAAACGCGCGTCCACCCGAGTTTTCGACCGGCAGGTAGTACGCGGAAGTGGCGGCCGGCGCCGCGACGTCCACCACGAGGCGCGCCGTGTAGTCGGGCATGGCAGAAAGCGCCTCCGCCTGCACAGTCCGGGCTTTGCCGTTCACCTCCACGGCGAACGGCTGCGAGAGGTCGCCCATCGGCGATGCCAGCAGGATGGCGAAACGCCGTACGTTTTCGGTCACGACCTTGAAGCGGTTGCCGCCGAGGTTCTCGGCGACGATCCGCGCGCCGTGCGCGACCGTGCGTGGCGCGACCGCGTAGGTCTGCTTCTCAAGGTCCGCAGGGACCTTGGCGACGGCAGGGCCGCTCAGCTCGATGGCGTCCACCGAAATGCTCCCGCCCGTCTCCTCCAGCAACTCGAGCCAGCGGGCCTTCGTGACGGGTTCGGCGCCCGGGTGCCACGAGCCGATCGGCGTGACAAGGGCGGTCTTGCGCGCGTACGGCGCGCGGCGCTTGTCCTTCGTCCACTCCATGAACTTCCGCGTCGCCTCCTTCGCCCCGTCGCTGTCGATGGCGTGTCCGTCAGCATGCTCGGCGTACACGTGCTCCACGCCGTAC
>CAMNLN010000199.1 GCA_946543025.1 uncultured Verrucomicrobiota bacterium | reverse complement strand
GAATCGTCAATTTGAGATCTCGCGCCAGGAAAGGGTCTGAGGGGGCTGGGAGGCATCCATCGGGAGGCCGATGTTCCCGCTGAAACCCGAATAGAGGCGATGGTCCCAGTTGATTTTGAGGGCACCTTCGTAGATCATCGCCTCGTTGCGGCAAACGAGCGAACCGTTGATGGTGCAGTTGCCGATGTGGCCGATGATGCCGTGGTTATTGTACATGACCGCATCGATGCGCGTGATGGTTGGCCGGTAGGTGGTGGAACCACCGCCGTAGTAGCCGCTCGACCCCTGCGTATCGCCGCAGAGGTGCTGGATAATCTTTTCCGGGCAGACGGACTCATAGTATTTACGCGATTGAGTGTCGGCGATCGTCGTGGTGGTCTGCTGGACGTAGCGGCGCGTCCTGGGATCGTAGACGTTTTGGGTCGTGGTCGTCACGTTCACCTTCTTCCCGCCGTCCTTCTGCGTGTAGTCGCCGCAGAACTGCGATTCGTTGGAGGTCCAGCCGTATTCGGTTGTGCGGGGGTAACCAATCGTGTTGTCGGAGGGGTCGCATATATACCGTTGGACGTACGGACCGCTCTTGAGGTAATATTGAAGGCCGTTGGCACTTGAGCCGAGCCACGCGGAGAGGGTGTAGTCGCCCATGACAATGTTGCCTTTTGCGGCGAGGCCGAGGAAGTCCTTTGTGGCATTGGCCTTTTCGGTGACGGTGGGATTCGCGTCGGGGTGGTTCCACGTGGGGGGATTGACATACTTGATGTCGCCTGCGATATGGATATTTCGGCCTGAATAAATAGTACCCTGACCCTTGACATACCCTTTGATGATGACATCCGAGTCGACGACGACGGGGCCGTCGATGACAATGGGGTTGGTTTGCGTACCTTCAAGGACCAAAGCTCCATTGTCGGACAGGGCCGAATTCCCGGACGGACCGACTCCGTCGTAATGGGCGTTGATGGTGCCGCGAGAGTATGACGCGACGTTGCCGTTCGCGTCAATCTTGTAGGACACGCCACCAGAAAGCTTGCCGCCCGATTCCTGGGCGTACGTGACATACTCGCTCAATTCGGAGATGTAGGGCATCGTGAGCTCGTCCTGAAAGGGATGGAGCCGTTCGGTGACAGAGACAGAGGGATCGTATCCGCCGCCGTAGTATCCGCCGCCCGTGTAGGTGGGAGATGACGGGCGGGCGGACGTGCCGCAATTGCTCCAGTAGGTGCTGAGGCTTTGCATCTTGCCCGTGTTCTCGATAGAGCCGATGACGTTCAGCTCGTCGTTCCTGGCGGCGTAGGCGTGTCCGTTGACCGTACAGCCCGAATCGAGGTAGAGGTTGCCGTTTGCGCGTACGTCGCCGTTCGCGGTGATGGAGCTGCCCTGAAACCAGCCGTAGTTGTTCACGAAGTAGGCGTTGTCGAACACGCGCGAGCGCATCAGGGCGAAGCGGATGCGCTCCTCGACGGTGGATTCTGAGACGGTGCCGCCTGGATTCTGGCGCGTGGCCGTCGCGCGGATGGTGACGACGGCGGCGGGTTGGTTTGCGATGCGCCCGGAATGGTGGATAACGGGCGTCACCGAGCAACCGGTGATGTTGGTGGTGGCGGGTAGCGTCACGACGTTACCCGACCCGACCGTCGATGGCGTCCCCTGAGAATAGCTGTCAAACCAATTGAAGGCGTTGCCGCTCATCAGGCCAACTCTGGCGGTACTGCCGGAGTAGGAATAGAAAGCCTTGTAGATGTCGCGCTTGACGGCTTCGATGGCGGATTGCGCGGCGAAGCGGCAAACGGAGTTGCCGAGATGGATGGAGGTCATGCGCGTGGTGAAGGACACGTAGCTCAGCACGGCGGCGATCGCGAGCGAACAAACGAGCAGCAGGCAGATGGCCGTCGGCAGGATGAATCCGTATCTGGGAGAAATCTTTTTCATGTTTTTTCTCCTCATTGCGGCAATAGGATCCATGACGTTTGGCGGACGGACTCCTCGACGGGGTTGCCGAGGTCGATCCTGATGCGCGGCAGATCGACTGTCTGCGACCAGTCCTGCATCTGCAGGAAACCGCCGGGCATGAACCATTTCAGGTTGGCCGCCGTGTGGGGCATCCGCTCGTTGAAGAAGTTGTTCTCGCGCCAGACGATCCGGATACGGTCGGGCTTGTCATTTGCGGCGTCATTTTCCAACGTGGGCCAAGTCATGGTGATGGAAGCGTTGTCGGCGGTGGCTTTGCCGGTGAGGAGACCGCTGTTGAGGCCGGGGCCGGCGCGGAAGAGGAGTCTGTCGCGAAGCTCGCGCATGGCGAGCGTCGACTCGGCCTCGGCCATGGTGAGGCGGAACATCCGCTGGCAAAAGAGGAACATGCCGACGAGCGCAAGCATCACGATGAGGGCGATGGACGAGGCGACCATCGTCTCGATGAGCGTGAAACCGGATCTGTCGGTTCGTGCCGTCATGTCAGTTCGTGGTTCTTGGAATGTTGCAGCGGAATACTTCGTTTGAAATCGTGTATTGGCCGTCAGGCCCGTATTTCAGCGCGACGGCGAGCAGCTTGCCGTCGCTGTCGTTGTTGGCGTTGATGAGTGTGACATACTCGCGGTAGGCATAGGACGGCGGGTCGTCGAACGCGGAGGAATGATAGGGGGAGTCGTCGTCGGCCGTGTTCTTTTCCGGAACAGTCTGGCCGACAGTGGACCGCAGCTGATCGTAGTCGCCGTAGAACTTTCGCCACAGGAGGTCGAAGGCGACGTTGTCCGCGCGCAGGGCCTCGGCGTTCTCATGGGCCACCTTCCCGGCGACGGTGAAGGCTTCGAGCGTGGCGAGGACGGCGATCGCGGTCAAGGCTCCGGCGAGCATGACCTCGAGAAGCGTGACGCCCGCGCGCGCCTTCCTTCTGTTGCCGCCGCGCATGGCTTAGGCCTCCCTGGGCGCGTCGCCCTCCTGCGGGTTGAGAGCCTCGTCCGCGAAGATGCGGTCGAGCGTCGTTTCCATCGTGCGCGGGTTCGCGAGGAAGAAGCGGCAAGGGGCGCCGGCGGCGGACTCCACCTGCTGCTTGAGGGCGTCGTCGAAGGGATTGAGCGTGGCGACGAGAAGGGTATTGCCGACCTTGGCGAAAGGAAGCACGCCGCGTACGCGCACGATCGAGTCGGGAAGCGTCTGGGCGAGGTCGTTGTCAATGTTGTATGCTTCGAGCGGAATCGGCGGGGTGCCTGTCTCGTCGGCAAGGGATGCTGCCGCAGCCTCGGCGGTTGCGGTATTCTCCTTCTCGATTTCCGACAGGGTGGAGACGAGGAAGCAGCCGGGCATGTCCGCGAGCGCCGTGAGGCGGTCTTGGAGGGCGTCGGCCTCGGTCTCGCCGATGACCTTGCGTTCGGCAAGATGGCGGGCGAGCTTCTTTTCAGCCTTGATAGCCATATAGACGGCAGTGGTCGTCTTGCTGCCGGGCGTAGGCGCGGCGGCCTCCGTCTTGGCCGCAGCTTCGGCCGTCGGCGACGGGCGATGGGCGGCGCGGATACGCAGGATGGCCGCGCGGGCGTCAGGTTCGGTGTAGATCTCAAGCTTTTCGACAAGCTTGTCGGCCTCCTCGAAGTCCTTCTCTTTGAGCAGGACGCCGGCGAGGGAGACAAGCGCCCGGCGCTGCTTGTCGGGCTGGCCGATCTGGCCATAGGCGACGCAAAGGAACTGCAACGTGACGCGGTCGTCCGGCGTCAGCTGCAGCATCTTCTCGAAATAGGCGATGCCCTCTTCGAGCTTGGGGTCGAATTGTGTCGTCTCTTCTGCCATATCATAAAATTATTAGCAGAAGATGTGCCAACGTGTGGCATGGTTTCTGCTAGGCTTACATTGATGCCAATTATTCTTCCCATAAAGAAATCGCGTACCCGCTACGCCAGTTTTTCGGATGCCTTGCTGAAGTTCAAGGTCCTCACGGCGGAGCGTCTGGCCGTGGTGACGGAGGAGGCTCGGCTGGCCAAGCTGCCGCTGGAGCGCTATCTCGTCCAGAAGAACCTGGTCGATCCTGCCGCGTTCACGCTGGCTGCGGCGTCGTATCTCAACATGCCGCCGCTTTCGCTGCCCGAGAACTTCATCTGCCCGAAGGAGCTGCTCGGCTCCAAGCCGCTGGCCTTTTGGACGAAGGCGAAGGCGGTGCCGATGATCAAGACGTGCGGGCGGCTCACGATCGCGTTCGCGGATCCGTTCGACTTGCCGTCGCAGGAGGAGGTTTCGCGAGCGGCGGGCGGGCGCATCTGGCCGTGCGTGGCGGCCGAGAAGGACGTGATGGAGGCGCTGGGGCGCCTGAAGATACAGGAGGATGCGGCGAACCCTGCCCTCGCGATGGAAAACATCATGAAGGGGCAGGACGCCGAGATCGAGTTCACGTCCGCCGAGGAGAAGGAGGACGCGATCGACGCCACGGCCGAGTCCGCCGGCGAGGCGCCCGTGATCCGCATGGTGAACACCATGATGATCGAGGCCCTGAAGACGAAGGCGTCCGACATCCATTTCGAGGCGGGCGAGAAGACGTCGCGCCTCAGGTATCGCATCGACGGCGAGCTGGTGGAGCGTCCCGCGCCGCCGAGGGCCTTGCACGCGGCGGTGGTCTCGCGCATCAAGATCATGTCGAACCTCGACATCGCCGAGCGCCGCAAGCCGCAGGACGGGCGCTTCAAGGTAAAGGCTCTGAAGAAAGAAGTCGACGTGCGTGTTTCCATCCTTCCCACCGTCCATGGCGAAAAGGTGGTGATGCGTATTCTCGACAAGGCGAACCTCGCGCCGGGTCTTGCGTCGCTCGGGCTGGACGACTACGCCTACAAGGCGATGAAGTTCGCGATCGAGCAGCCGCACGGCATCATCCTCGTGACGGGGCCGACGGGCTCGGGCAAGACCACCACGCTCTATTCCTGCCTGCAAGACCTTAACCAGCCCAACGTCAACATCGTCACGGCCGAGGATCCGGTCGAATACGAGCTGGCGGGCGTGAACCAGTGCCACGTGAACGTGGCGCAGGGCCTGACGTTTGCGGGAATCCTCCGCAGTGTGCTGCGTCAAGACCCCGACATCGTGCTTGTGGGCGAAATCCGCGACAACGAGACGGCTGACATCGCGGTGAAGGCGGCCTTGACGGGCCATCTGGTGCTTTCGACGCTCCACACGAACGACGCCTGCGGCGTCATTCCGCGCTTGATCGACATGGAGGTGCCACCGTTCCTGCTGGCGAGTTCGCTCATCCTCGCGCAGGCGCAGCGCCTTTTCCGCAAGTTGTGCCCGTTCTGCCGTCAGCCGGTGGAAGTGAACATGGAGCAGCTGGAGGCGAACCGCGTGGATCCGAAGCCGTTCGAGGGCGTTCAGATCTACGGACCGGGCGGGTGTCCCAAGTGCCATAATTCCGGCTACAAGGGCCGTGGCGCGTTCATGGAGGTTCTGCCGATCTCGAACGCGATTCGGGCGATCATCGAGAAGGGTGGCAACGCCGAAAAACTGAAGGAACTGGCGCTTCAGGAGGGAATGGTGTCGTTGAAGGAGGCCGGAATGCGCAAGGTCCGCGCCGGAATAACCTCCTTGGAAGCGGCCTTCGAGGTAACAGGCGGAGAATAGTCAATGGCTGGACGGACGATCAGAGTCAGACGCGCCGGGAAGCTTGCGGCGACGCAGGTGATTCCGTTTTCGCGCCAGATTGCGTCGATGCTGGGCGCGGGCATGTCGATCCTCTCGTCCATCATGACGCTTGAGGAGCAGTGCGACGATCCCGAATTCAAGAAAGTGCTGCGGCATCTGCTGGACGTCATCGAGCGCGGCGAGCCGCTTTCGGCGGGTTTGGCGGACTTTCCGCAGCTTTTTGACGAGATGTACGTGAACATGGTGGTCGCCGGAGAGCAGTCCGGGCAGTTCGCGCCGGTGATGCGCCGGCTCTCGCTGATCCTCGCGTCGGCTTCGCGCCTGCGCAAGAAGGTGAAAAGCGCGATGACATATCCGGCGGTGATCATGTCGATCGCGCTTCTGATGGCGGCGGGCCTGATCCAGTTCGTGGTGCCAGTGTTCGCGGAAATGTTTGCAGGTTTTGGAAAAGAACTGCCTTGGCTGACGCAAAAGCTGGTCGATGTTTCGAATTTCGTGAAGGCATGGTGGTACATAATCCTTCCGGCGGTGGGGGCGGCGGTATGGCTGTTCCGGCGGTGGAAGAAGACCGAGTTCGGACGGCGGCGGTTCGACGAGTGGATGCTCAAGATGCCCGTGTTCGGACAGCTCAACCAGAAGGCCAGCATCGGGCGGTTCTGCCGCCTGCTGGCGCAGATGATCGCGGCAGGCGTACCGATCCTGAAGGCGCTGAAGGTGGTGGCCGGTTCCATCGGCAACACCGTGCTGGAGCAGGCCATTCTGGGGGCGCGACAGGAAGTGGAGCAGGGCAACCAGCTCAGTCCGTCGCTTGAAGGCAAGCCCTACATGCCGACCCTGATGGTGCGCATGATCGCCGCCGGCGAAAAGGCCGGCAAGGTGGAGGATATGCTCGATTCCGTGGCGGACGCCTACGACGAGGACGTGGAGGTAATGCTCGGTACGCTCACATCCCTCATGGAGCCTTTCCTGATGGTATTTTTGGGAGTTGTCATCGGCACGATCGTGCTGGCGATGTTCCTCCCGATCTTCAACCTCGGCTCGATAGCTCATTAGTGGTTAGTCGCTAGTCGTTAGT
>CAMNLN010000198.1 GCA_946543025.1 uncultured Verrucomicrobiota bacterium | reverse complement strand
AACGGGTTGTTCTGAACGAGCTCGCCCGTGATCTTGAACATGTAGTCGGGATCGGTGAGCCGCTCACCCACGATCCAGGCCGAATTCTCCACCGCGCTCTCCACCGACGCCATCAGGCGGTCGATGCGGCCGACCGTCGCCTTCACGACGTTTTCGACCGTGCTGCGCGCCTCGTTCTCCATCATCTTCGACGTGCTGAACGCGACAAAGGCGGAGATGCCGAGGAAGAGCGCCGCCGTGACGGCAACGATGGCAAAGTTGATTCTCTCGACCGGCTTCATGTTTGCTACGAGGTTAGGCAGCGAATCCGAAGTAGCCGAGCATCTTGACGATGAACGGCTTCAAGTCCTTGCGCTCCACGATCTTGTCGATGAATCCGTGGGTCTTCAGGTACTCTGCGCTTTGGAAGTCCGGCGGCAGCTTCTGGTGGATCGTGTTCTCGATCACGCGGCGGCCGGCGAACCCGATGAGGGCCTTCGGCTCGGTGACGTTGATGTCGCCCAGCATCGCGAAGGACGCGGAGACGCCGCCCGTCGTCGGGTCGGTCAGCACGCTGATGTACGGGAGGCCCGCCTCCTTGACGCGGCCGACGGCGGCGGAAGTCTTCGCCATCTGCATGAGCGAGAGGATGCCCTCGTGCATGCGCGCGCCGCCGGAGGCGGAGCAGAGGACGAGCGGGCGCCGCTCGGCGATCGCCTGCTCGCACGCGCGGGCGATGCGCTCGCCCGTGCCCGTGCCAAGGCTGCCGCCCATGAACGAGAAGTCCATCACGCCCAGCATCACCGGAATGCCGCCCATCGTGGCCGTGCCGATCACCACGCTCTCGGTTTCGCCGCTCTTCGCGATCACGGAATCGATCTTCGCCTTGTACGCGCCGGACGCGTCGTGGAAGTCGAGGTGGTCCGAGTAGCTCACCTCGCGGAACACCTCCTTGAACGACCCCTCGTCCGCCAGCTGCGCGATACGCTGCCGCGCGCCGAGCCGCCCGTGGTAGTTGCACGTGGGGCAGATCGCGTTGTTCTTCTTCCACTCGTCCTTCGGGACGTAGCTCCCGCAGCGCGGACACACCTGCCACAGCGCCTTCGTCGGCGGAATCTTCGCCGGAGTCTCGTTTTTCTTGTACCAGGCCATGTATCTTTTCCTTTCGTTGATCTCAAGTTGCTGCGCGACCGCTACACCTTGATCTTGCCGGAGGCGGTGCGCGGGAACGGTTCCTTGCGCACGACCACGCGGCGGATGCGCTTGTAGATGGGCAACGTGCGATTGATCGTGTCGATCTGGTCGTGGACGGCCTTCTCGGGAAGCGTCGAATACACCTCGGCCGTCAGCTGGCGGGTTTCGCCCTCGCCGGTCACGAGCACCTCCAGCAGGCCCGGCAGGCCCGCGAGCAGGTTCTCCAGCTCCTCGGGAGCGACCTTCTTGCCGCTCGACAGCACGATCGTGCGGTTGCGCCGCCCGGTCACCTTCACATAGCCGTCCTTGTCGATCTCGCCGGTATCGCCCGTATGGAACCAGCCGTTCTCCATCACCTTGGCGGTAGCCTCCGGATCGTTGTAGTAGCGCCGCATCACGTTCGGCCCGCGAATCAGCAGCTCGCCTTCCTCGGACACTTTCGCCTCCACCTCCGGGAGCGGCGAGACGAGCCCCGCCGTCCCCACGTGCGGCGCGCCGTACGGCGCGAGCGAGTAGAGCGAGCAGGTCTCCGTGAGGCCGTAGCCCTCCAGCATGCGGATGCCGAACGACTGGAGATGCTCGTAGATGCGGCGTGGCAGCGGCGCGCCGCCGGTGAGTATCCAATCGATCCCGTTCGGCATCCCGTCCGGCCGCGTGGTGCGGTGGCCGATCTTGTGCGCGAGGATGTCCGCGAGCGCCGGCACGAGGAAGAGCCGCGTCGCGCGGAAGCGCTGCACGGCGTCGAAGAGCCGGCGGAAGTCCGGGCACACGCCGAGCGCGGCACCGCGCGCCAGCAGAAAGTAAGTGGACGCGATTCCGAAGATGTGGTGGAGAGGCAGCACCATCAGCGACCGGTCGCCCGGCTTCACCGGCAGCACCTTCGCCGCGCTCGCCGGGAACATCGAGAAGCTTCGCAGCGTCAGCTCAACGCCGCGCGGCTTGGCCGTGGTACCGCTCGTGAAGACGATGGACGCGAGGGCATCTTCGTCCGGCGTCGTCTCGAACACGGACGTCGTCTCGCCGCTGGCTACCGCGGCGGCGCCGCGCTCCAGCAGGTAGTCCACCGCCGCCGAGCCGAAGTTGACGAAGAACACACCCGGCAGGAGCTTCGCCACCTCGCGCACCTTGTCCTCGTAAAGGACCGAATGCACCACGAAGCGCGCATCCACGAAAGCCAGCCGCTGCGCCATCTCCTGCGCCGACAAGGTCGGCTCCAGCGGCACCGCCACCACGCCCGACATCAGGCAGGCCGCGTGCACCGCCATCCACTCGTACGAGTTCTCGCCGATGATGCCCACGCGCTCGCCCTTGCCCACGTGCTTCAAGCCAGCCCACGCGAGCGCGTCGACGTCGCGGCCGAACTGCCGCCACGAGATCGGCAGCGCCCGGTCGCCGGCGGCGATCAGAAACGCCGGCGCGTTCGGGCGCTTGGAAATGTGCTTCTTGAAAAGGCTATGGAGCGTCTCGACCATCCGTCACGCCCTCTCGCCGCCGTCCGGCACGCTCTGCACGGCCATGATCAGCTCGTGCGTCTCGCCCGGCTTCAGCTCGTAGCCCACGTCGCGTCCCGTCGTGGCCGGCTCCACGCAGACGAACCTCCTCCAGCCGTCCGCGCCGAACTCGTCCACGCGCCCCGCGCTCTCTTCGCCGGGATTCCACACCACAAGCCGCTTGTTGCCGCGCGAGACGAGCGCGATCGCGCGGCGAAGCCCGTTGTCCATCAGCACGTGCTCGCGCTTCGTCACGTCGAAGAGCTTGCTCCCGCCCGTCCGCACCGCGTACGAGCCCGTCCACGTGCGCACCCCCTTTTCAGGTGCGTTCGTTTCGGTGAACTCGCAACCGTCCACACCCAGAACCTCCGTCTGGTCGCGGTCCTTCACGCGGAAGTATGGATGGAAACCCTCCGTCACGAAGAACGGCTTCTTGTCCGTGTTCGTCGCCTTGAGCGTGAGCGTCAGCTTCATCGAGACGGACACCTTCAGCTCCAGCCTAAAGTCGTAGGGCCACGCGGCGCGCGTCGCCTCGGAGGAATCCAGCCCCAGCGTGATCTCGGAGATGTCTTCGGAATATTCCGTCCCCAGCACCTGCCACGCGGCGTAGCGCGCGAGGCCGTGCTTCTTCGAGCCGGGCTCGCCCTGCGCGGCGAACCACGGCCAGCACACCGGTATGCCGCCGTGTATCTCAACGCCCGCCGGATGGTCGTCGTACGGGCGCGGCATGAAGAGGACAGGCGGATTGCCCGTCGGACGATAGGAAATCGTCTGGGCGCCGAACAGCGCCACCTCGGCCGTGCCGTACTGGTTCGCCAGCACGACGATCGGCACGTCGTGCTTCGACGGACGAAACACGATGCGCTCCGGCGCGCCGTAGCGCCGGTTCAACGTCTCGCAGTCGCCGTTCGTCGGCGCTGTCACTTCTTCGCCTCCGGCGCAGGTGCCGCGGCTGCGGCCGGCGCAGGCGCCTCGCACGCCTGTTCCGAACAGGCGGCAGGAGCCGCCTGCTTCTTGCAGCAGCTGAACGGGCACACGCCGAGCTTCCAGCAGACGCCAAGAGCCGCGCCGGCCAGCACCAGCAGCAGGATCAGCAGCTTCAGCCAGCCGTACGACGCGTACGGATCGCGCGCCACAGCCGAGCCGAGCGGCATCTTCGCCGGATACGTGAACGTGCGTGCCAGCCCCATCGAGAAGGTGAGCGGACGGTTCACCGCCCAGCCGCCGGCGTTGAGGATCGCGCCCAGGTCGCGCGCGCGCAACTTGAACCACGCCAGGATCACGCTCGGCAGCGATACGATCAGGATCACGGCCGCCACGCCCGCCAGCACCTTCCAGAGCGGCAGGCCCGCCACCAGGCCGATCAGGCCGCCGATCGCGGCGCCCGCCATGCCCACGCCCACGCCGAGGGCCGCCACGCTCGACGCGAGCGCCGCCCCGCTCGGCGCCTCCGCCTTCGGCGCGGCCGCGGCGGCGGTCGCCTTGTCGCCGACCTGCGCCACGGCGGCATCCTGCTTCGAGGAAAGGAACTTCTTGCATTGCTCGGAGATCGTGTTGGCGATCTTTGCCCACGGCGCCCAGAACGCCTCCTTGAGCGACACCTGCGCCTCCACCACCTTCGAGACAACCGCTTCCCAGTCCTTGCCGTCGCAGTCGATGAAGAGCCCGTTCCGGCCCGCGTAGAGTCCAGCCGTCGAGCCGGCGGTGACGACCGCGCACACCTCGCGCGCCTCGCCCGCAGCGGGGCGTGTCAGCTTCGCGTAGAGGAGGCAGCACTTGCTGCGCGCGGCGAGCGCGGAATGCGCGCCCTCGTCCGCCACCTCGAAGCAGAGCCGGCACACGCGCCCGTCGATGTACAGGTCGCCCGTGCGGAACACGCCGTCGCGCTTCGGATCGTAGAGGTTGGCCTGGTTGACGTAATTGTGCAACCAGCGCACGAGGTTGGCCGCGTAGCGCACGGCGCGCTCGCAGTCCACGAGGCGCTCGTACTCGTCCGCGAGCGCCAGGTCTTTCGCGATGAGCTCGTTTACCGCCGCCTGCGCCTTTCCGTCCTTGGCGAAGGCCGCGAGCGCGTCGTCGGAAAGGCCGGCCACGGACTGGCCCGCTTCGGCGGCGAGCCACGCTTCGTACGGCGCGAACTTGGCCTTGACGGCCTCCCATCCGTCGCGCGTGATCTCCGTGGCGGGCGCGACCACCGCCTCGGCAAACGCGCGGAACTTGGCGCGCCAGAGCGGATGCACGCCCGCCGTCAGCGGCAGGACGGGATCCGGGGCGTCGGAGACGAGCGGCAGATCCTCCGGAGGCGTGAAGAACTCGTCGATCTTCGCCTCCGCGGCCTTGAACGCCGCGTAGGCGTCGGCCGTCTTGTCGCCCATCACGGCGGCGGCCTGCGCGTCCGCCTTCCAGGCGAGGCGCGCGGCCACGTCCGCGAAGAAGGCGTCGGCCTTCGCCTGGTCGATGCCGTCCTCGCCGTTGCGGTCGGGGACCGTTCCCTCGGCGGCGGCGATCGCGGCGACCGCGTCCGCCACTGCGGCGTCGGCGGTGGACTTCACCGTCACCACGCCGTCGCCGTTGAACGCCTGCGCGTTGAAGGGAGCGACCGCCTCCGTCACGTCCGCCAGCAAAAGCGTCGCCGCGTCCGGCTTGCCGGCACGCTCAAGCAGCTTCTTGAACGACTTCAGGAGCGCCTGCCCCTCGGGCGTGTCGTCCCGCACCTCTTCCAGCGGAATCTCGTCCTTGCCCGCGAAGAGGAAGTCGAGCTTCTTGAAGCGCGCGGCCATCCAGTCGACGGCCGCCAGCACCTCGGGCACACGGACGCGCCCGTCGCCGTCGGCATCGAGCAGCTTCAGCGTGGCGGCATCGAAACGCACGCCCGTGGTGGGCGCGGAAAGCACCGTCCAAAGCTTCTTGTCCAGTTCCTTGAGCGCGAGCAGGTCCTCGCCCGTCTCCACCTTCGCCTGCACGCACCGTGCGGACTTGAAGAATTGCCATTTGTGCATTGTCTTTCTCCTTTGCCTTAAGCCATTACCTGTTTCATCTTTGCCAAGCCCGTCTTCAGCGTCTCCAGCGGCGTCGTCTTCCAGTACGACGGGTTGAAGAGTTCCAGTGACAGCCACGGGGACAAGTTCCCGCCCCGCAGGATGCCGCAAATCTTCTTCCAGTCCGCGCAGCCGTCGCCCGGCCACACGCGATCCGCGTCGACCATCTTTTCGCGTGCGGGCTGCGCGGGATAGTCATTCATGTGGAGGATCGGAAGCGTAGACGGCGAGAGGAAGCGCAGCCCTTCGAACGCGCTGCCGCCACGGTACATGTGGTAGACGTCGGCCAGCACGGCCGCCTTGGGATGCCCGCTCGCGGACGCCACGTAGAGCGCCTCGTTCAGGCGGCTCAGGTTCACGGAGTGTCCCCAGAACTCGAGGATCGGCGTCACGCCCATGCGGTCACCCAACTCCAGCACAGCGCGGTAGCGGGGGATGAAGTCTTCGAGCGGCACCTTCGGGCTGCCCGGCTTCTGCAGGCCGAACGGCGGCGCGGCGATGAACGGGCATTCCAGCTCGGCCATGAGCGCCATGTCGCGCTTCATCTCTTCCAGTCCCTTCGCGCGCGCCGCGTCGTCGGGCAGCGACCAGTGCGCGAAGCCGATGCCGTCCACCATCTTCAGGTTGCCGTCCGCGCACATCGCCTTGACGTCGCGCAACTCGCCGCGCTCCTTGGCCTTCTGCACGTCCGCGAGCCACGGCTCGATGGCGTCGTATCCGGCGGCGATCGCCAGGCGCACCTGCTCCTTCAGGTCGAGCTTGTAGCCGCGGACGGTCGCGGGATTCAGCGCAAAGCGCCATTTGCGAGGACAGCCCGACGCGCACGTGCGGGAATCCGTCGCCAGACAACCGGCCGCCAGCAAACCGCCGCCCGCCGTCGCCATGAACCCGCGCCGCGAAACTTTTCCTATGGACATATCAGATCTTTCCTGCCTGCTCGGCTCCATGCCGAGCGAGACAAAAGGAATTATATCACATTTCGCGCCGGCAGAGAGGAATCGGTCGCATTCTTCC
>CAMNLN010000197.1 GCA_946543025.1 uncultured Verrucomicrobiota bacterium | reverse complement strand
ACGAGTCTGCGTTCGTCCATTCGAACGGGAACGTGCGGCACTTGTCGGGCTTGACGGGATTGATCCTGCAGAGATTGCCGTCCGTCAGCCAGGCGCACGTGCCGTCGGGGCGGCTCTTGAGGACAAGCCCGCAGCGATCCGGCGCGAGGTCCGTTTCCTTCTCGATGAACGCCTCCTCTGGCATCCCGAGGAATGCGGCGATGCGCGCGATCTCCGTTTCCGAGACGCGCACGATGCCGTCCTTGATCCGGCAGCATGCGCCGCACCGTCGGCAGGCGAATCCCTTGAGGTCCGTCATTCGCCGAAGATCCCGTTCAGCCAGCGGACGACGTCGTCCTCGGTGTGGTGCGCCGTCACGCCCGTCCCCAGCCGACGCTCCACCTGGTTCGAGCCGCGCGCCGTGAAGCCGGGCAGTACCTTCGCCGCCGGGCACGCGGCCTTCACGTCGCGCTCGTAGAGCGGCGCGCCGCCCCCGCCATGTGTGCTGAACGGCACGACCGTCTTGCCTGCGAGCGGATTGTCCTTGAGGAACAGCTCCACGGGGAACGCGTACGTCCCATACCAGATCGGCGTGCCGAGGAACACCACGTCGTACGCCGCCAGCGAGGGCGTCGGCTTGATCGGACGCTTCTTTCCGCTCTTTCGCTCGAGCGTGGCTGTCGCCAGCGTGCGGAAGTACGGCTCGGGATACGGTTCCGTCGGTTCGATCGCGATCAGGTCTCCGCCGACATGCTTCTGAATCCACTTGGCGACGAGGGCCGTGTTCTGCACCTTCGACTGCGAATAGTACGCGATCGCCACTTTCCCCGGCACCTTCGCCGTGCAAGGAATGGTGGCGGAGACGTCGCGTCCGGCGCGCACGCGTAGCCAGACAGCCGCCGCCACGCCCGCCGCCAGAAGAACCGCGAGCACGATGAGAATCTTTGTCATTTTCTTTTCCTTTCGTTTCCGGCCATCACCGTAAATCGCCACTTGCGCACCTGGTCGCGCGGCGACGCATAGCCGATCCCGATGCGCGCGGACGCCTTGAAGCGCGGCGTCGTGCCGTCCGTCTCGATCCAGAGCCGTTCCGAAGATGCGAGGTTTTCGCGGTTGAGCGCGCGCGTCACCTGCATCGCCTTCGTCACGCGGCCAGGCCCCACAGCCCCTTCCACGCCGCGCACGAGGACGGCCTCGGGATGGTCCGCCGGGCCGGTCACCACGTTCAGCATGTCGTGCATCCCGTAGCAGAGGTAGACGTAGGCGTATCCGCCCGGCGCGTACATCACGTCCGTCCGGGGCGTCCGGCCCCTGTGCGCGTGGCAGGCGGTGTCCTCCTCGCCGAAGTACGCCTCCGTCTCCACGATCCGCGCGCGGAGGACGCTGCCGTCGTCCAGCCGACGGCAGAGCGTCATGCCCAGCAGGGCCTTGGCCATCGCCACGGCATCCCGCCGATAATCCTGGGCCGTCAGGCGCATCACGCTACTTCGCGACGGGAAAGCCGACGGGATGGTTGAGATGGAGGATCTTCTTGTCGGAGAGATTCAGCGCCTTTTTGAGGGCGTCGCGGTCCATCGTGCCGCGGCAGACCGTCGCCAGGCCGTTGGCGGCGCAATAGAGGTAGACGTTGCCCGAGACGATGCCGGCGTCGTAGTGCGTGAGCGTGGGCCACTTCTTGGCGTACACGGGGTCGGAGACGTCCGACACGATGAGCAGCGCGAGCGGCGCCTTCGCCGCGAACGTCTGCCAGTCCGCGATCGCCGGACGCAGGTCGACGTCGCACGCCTTGACGAGCGCGTTGGCCTTCGCGTCGTAGCGATAGGTTCCTTTCTTCATGCAGACGTAGATCTCGGTCGTCTGCTTGTTCAGCCCCGTGGCGTTCGTACGCTTGTCGGGCCGGTTGTAGCCGTTCGCCGCCCACAGCAAGCCCGCGAGCGTCTCGAGCGGAATCTCCCGCTCCGAGAAGGCGCGCGTCGAACGGCGCGCCTTCAGCGCCTGCGTCACCGTCACGCCGGAATCGGCGTCCGGCTTCGGCAGCTGGATCGTCTCGGCGGCCGCGCATAGGCATGTCCCGACCGCCAGCGCCAACATCGTTTTTCTGATCTTCATGTTCGTTCTCCTTGTTTCGGTTGTCCTTGGAAATCACCGTTCCTTCAGAAAGCGCGAAGTCGTCACCTTCCGGTTGTCCGCGTCGAGCGGACAGCCCGTGTTGCGGAACCAGTCGCCCGCCTCGGTCTCCGCCGTCGGCGTCGATCCGTCCGCCGGCAGCCACACGCGGCTCGGGCCACCCGCGTTGAGCCGTCGCCAGTACGGTACGCGCGTCTTGAAGCCGTCCCCTTCCCACGAGTAGACGATCGGCCCCTGTTGCCAGGCGACCATGCCGCGGTTCGCCGCCACGCGCCCGTCGCACGTCACGCGCTGGAGCGGCATCGGCAGCTCGAAGCGGACCGTATCCTCGTTCGCAAGATTCACCTCGAACGTCCGATAGCCGTGCGGCGTCGCCGGTTCCGCCGTATAAAGCCTCGACTCTGCGCGATTCGGCTGACGAACGCGAAGCTTGAACGCGGTCGGACGCTCGGCCGTCATCTTCAGCGCCACCTTCCCGTCCGCCGGGTAGTCCGTCGCCAGGTCCAGACGCACCCGAACGCCGCCCACCGTCGCCTCAGCGCCCGTCGAGGCGATGAAGTGATTCAGATAGAGCGTCCGCCCGTCGGGCGAGACGGCGTACATGCGGTTCTTGAAGTCCTCCAGTACACGCGGCACGTTGCCCACGCAGCATGGGAGCGT
The DNA here is from genome assembly GCA_946543025.1 of uncultured Verrucomicrobiota bacterium. Lineage (GTDB taxonomy): Bacteria > Verrucomicrobiota > Kiritimatiellia > RFP12 > UBA1067 > RUG572. The sequence goes on along the minus strand of CAMNLN010000197.1, from coordinate 3,950 downwards.
ATGCCAGGGATAGCGCGGGTTGGCGCAGGCCGGGGGATTCTGGTAGGCGTAGCGGGAGAAGTCTTCGGAGAACGTGCCAAGAAGATTGTTGTAGACCACGCGCTCGCGCACGTCCTCGAAGCGGCCTGGGCCGCATAGCCTCGCCATCTCGGTGCACCAATCGTACATTCCGCACCCCGCGCACCCCTCGAGGTAGGCGCGCGCGTTCGGCAGGGACCAGTCCGGCCCGAACGCCTCCCCGGCCCACTGTCCGCCCACTCCGCCCGTCAGGTAGCCTTTGCGGTCGATCGCGTTCGCGAAGACGCGACGGACCGCCGCCGCCAGCGCCGCGTCGCCGCAGCGCCACGCGGCCCCCGCCATCCCGGCGTAGAAGTAGGTGCCGCGCACGGCGTGCCCCGCAGCCTTTTTCATCTCCACGGCCGGTTCGTGGCTTTGGCAGTACGTGTGGCGGTATTCGGGAATGTCGCTCTGGTGCAGGACGAAGTAGCGTGCGAGCGCCGCGTATTTTGCGCCCTTCCCTGCGCCGTTCCAGTGATCGACTGCGTCCGCGAGCGAGAGGAGCGCCTTCTCCACGCCCGGATGCCCGTCCGTCCACGTGCGCTTGGGCGGCGGACCGAACGTGGAATCGAGGTGGTCGCCCAGGCGGACCGCGGCATCGAAGTAGCGGCGGTCGCGTCCCTTCGTGAACTCCATGTGCCGCACGGCCGCTTCGATAAAGTAACCCTGCCCGTAGAGTTCGTGCCGCCCGTAGTCCGCATAGCGCGGGTTGCAGCGTCCCACGTAGCCGTCCGGCTGCTGCCGGGCGATGTCATCCGCAACGAACCGCTCGAGGATGTCGGCAAGATCCTTCCGCTCGGGATGTCGTTCGAGGGCGAGCATTGTCGCCTCGGCAAGGTTCCGCTGGAACGCGCCGCCGCGTACCCCCAATCGCTTCCAGCAGTGCGGAATCCACACCTGCTCCAGCTTGTCGAGCTTGTCCGCCCAGAAGCCGGAAATGCGCAGACCAGGTTGCGGCACATACCGCAACTTCGGCTCGGTTGCGCTGCACGCGCAGGACGTCGCGAGTATCCCTGCGAACACGACAACCGCAGTTTTCAGGTAGTTTGCCTTCACGCGGACAGTATAGCAAAGAAATGTTATAATGGTCGCATGAAAACCACCTTCCTTTTCGCCTGCGCGGTCATGGCCTGCTTCTGCGCGTTCGCCGCCAAGGTCGAGACGCTCGACTCGCCCCTCCTCCGAAAATGCTGCGCCGATCCCTGGCTCTTCCGCCACGACGGCAGGTTCTATCTCACGCAGACCGGATCGACGAAGGTGCACGTGTTCGCGTCCGACACGCTCTCCGGCCTCTCGGCGGCAGGTTGCGCGCCAAGCGTCGCCTACGACAGCTCCTTCGACCCGACGGTGAAGTCTCTCGGCTACGCGGGCGTGAGCGGCACGTGGAGTCCGGAGATACACCACTTCTCGGAAGCTGACTTCCCCGGCCACGCGGGCTGGTACTTGTTCGTCGCTCTCCGCGATTCCGCCACTGCCGACTCCCGCCACGTGAAGAGCGTCGTGCTGAAGTCGATCTCGGACGACCCTGCCGGTCCCTACGGCCACCCCGTGACCGGCGAGAAGTTCGCATCACAGCTCGTTCTCGACACGAATGGCCAGCCCTACGCCGAATGGGCCGTCGGCCAGACCGCACTTGTCATCCGCACGGGCGCATGGAAAGGCGTCTATGTCCTCTACGTCACCGAGACCGGACGCGGTACGCGCAACTTCTATCAGGAGATCCGCATCGCCCGGCTCAAGACCCCGTGGCAGCTCGCCACCGCGAGCGGCATCGTCACCATCCCCACGCAGTTCTGGGAGACGGTTGGCGCGGCACGCACCGGCTACAAGGATCCCGCGAAGAGGAAGGCAACGCCCTTCTTCCCGCGTGTCGTCGAAGGCGCGACGGCAGTCTACGGCGACAAGGGCGACTTGTACCTCATCTACTCCGGCAGCGGCTATTGGACGAACTACGGCCTCGGCCAGCTCACCTGGACCGGCGAGGACCCGCTCAAGACCTCCAGCTGGACGAAGTTCGAGTTCAACCCCATCTTCACCATCGCCGACAAGCGCGGCAAGCATCTGCCCGGCCTCGACCGACAAGGCCCTGGTCACGCGAGCTACTTCCGCGACGCCGCCGGCAAGCGCTTCCTCGTCTACCACGCCTATCCCTACAACTCCGCGAAGGCCGCAAAAACCGTTGACGGCGAGCATCTCGCCCCAGGGCAGAAAGGCAAGCGCCGCCACGCCTACGTGGAACCCTGCCGCATCGACTACGGCGAATGGAACGGCACCGGCTGGGGCGTGTTCCATATCGGCGTAAAGGACAACGCCCATCCGGCATCCTCCAACACCAAGATCAGCTACACGCTTGAGAACACAAAAGGAATTAATCCATGACGAGAAGCAATTTCCTGAAACTCATGCTCGGCGCGACCGCCGCGCCGACTCCGCTGGTTGGGCGCGCTGTCCCTGGCGCACCGTCGGCCCAAGACGACAAAATCGCCCGCGCAAAACGCGAGGTCCAGCTTCAGCTCGACTACCACCTGATCGGCGGCTGCGTGTTCTGTTCAACCGCGCATCCAGACCCCGTCGCGATGGGTACGCGCCTCCATTCGCCAGAGCGCACGGAGCCGATGCCGGCGAACGCGCTCTTCGACATAATGAGCGTCACGAAGCCCATCGTCGCCACCGCCGCCGCCCAGCTCGTGGCGGAAGGTAAGCTTGATCCCGACGCTCCTTTCACGAAGTACCTGCCGGAGCACGTGCTCGGGCCGAACTGCGACATCACCGTACGCGACCTCGCCACGCATTCGGGCGGCTTCGACAACGAGCGTGCCTACTTCGGCAAGAAGCAGCCCTACGTGAAGGACCTCATGGAGAAGCGTCCCGCGTGGAAGCGCGGCGAAAGGTTCTTCTACGCCTGCTACAACCTTATCATGATCGGACACATCCTGGAACGCCTCGAAGGCAAACGTCTGGACGCAATCTGCAAGGCGCGCATCTTCGACCCGCTCGGCATGGCGGACACGCGCTGGTGGCCGGTCGTCGGACCCGACCGCGCCCGTACCGTGCAGATCATGCGGAACCCCAATTTCATCGGCACCTGCCAAGACGGACTCTGCCAGCGCTACAAGAAGCCGCAGGGCAACGCCGGCGTGTTCTCCACCGCCGCCGACATGCTGAGGTTCGTTACCGATATCCTTCACCGCAAGACATTCAAAAAAGAAGTTTACGACCTCCTTTTCACACCCACCTTTGACAACGCGACGGGGCGCCGCAGCTGGGGTTGGGACATGGGGCCGAAGGCGCGTCCGGCCGGTTGGAGCGCCGCCTCGATCTTCCACAGCGGCTTCTCCGGCCAGACCATAGCCATCGACCCGGCGGTAGGTTTCGCCGGCGTGGTTCTTACCTCGCGCACCTCCGAGCATGGCACCGGCATCATCTGCCGCAAGCGCGTCCTCACCATCCTGAAGGAGGGCCACGTATGAAACGCCTTGCAACGGTCGTTCTTCTCGTCGTCAGCACCGTCTTCGGCGGGACGGGGTTCGAGCAGGCGGAGGTGCGCATCGGCTACCGGGGACGCAAAGAGGAGGTCCGCACCGTCGCGTGCGTGAAGCAGCCAGACGGCGCGTGGCGGTTTCACATGCCCACGCGAGACATCCCGCGCGACGCCTGGTACGTGGACGTGTTCGCGGACGGCGCGACGATGCCCAAGGGCGAGGGCTACTGGGTGGCGGGCGACGGCAACTACGGCCGGCTGACGCGCGACACGGGCTTTCACGAGACCTACGCGACGCGCCTGCCGCTCTTCGGCGGCGTTTCGGCGAAGGGCGCGTTCGTCGCCATCATCAAGACGCTGCGCGGCGAATTCGTCCAGCAGGTGAAGGCCGCGAAAGGCGTCTGCCGCATCT
>CAMNLN010000196.1 GCA_946543025.1 uncultured Verrucomicrobiota bacterium | reverse complement strand
TGGGCGCGGCGGCGGCGAAGGCGCCCGCGCCGCGCGACCTGCCGGAGACGGCGGAGGGGGCGTTCGTCCAGCGGAAGATTCTTTCCGACGTGAACGTGACGCTCGTTTCGAAGGGAACCTTTCGCTTCGGGCGCGACCGCTTCTTCGAATGGAACACGCGCGAGCCGATGCCGTCCACGTTCTACGCCACGCCCACCAACTACGCGCTCACCGTGAACGGCAAGACGACCACGCGCGCGCTGGAGGTCAACGTGTCGTCCGTGGAGCAGTTGTTCTCCATCCGCGAGATGAAGGGGTTCGTGAAGGAGGTCAAGGCCCGTCCCGAGACGGGCTTCCCGACACGCGTCGACGTGTCGTTCACCAACGGGGATCGCCTTGAAATCGAACTGGCTCGCACACGCTAGGCTTCTGCTCGGCGGCATCCTGCTCCTTGCGGCCGGTACGCTCGCGCTGCGCGCGCGCCACGGCGTGGAGACGGATCTCTACGCGCTCGCGGACACTGCGCACGGCGGCGTTCTGCGCGAACTGGCCACCGGCATGGCCGGACAGGGACGTGTGCTTCTGGAAGGGAACGATTTCGAGGTGCTGAAGGCCGAGGCGGAGTCGATCCGTGCGCGTTTCCGTCAGCCGACGGGTGATTTCAAGGATACGCTCAAGTTCATTGGGGCGCATCGCGCGGGCCTGCTTTCGCCCGAGACGCGCGAACAATTGACGGCGGGCCGGTACAAGGACGTGGCGGACGCCGCCCTGGCGCGGCTCTACGGCTTTCTGCCACCGCTCGTCTCGGTGAAGGAGGATCCGTTCCTGCTGGCCACCGACTGGCTGCTCGCGCTCCAGACGCGGCGGACGGCTGGCTGGACGCTGCGCGACGGCCTGCTTGCGCGCGAGACGAACGGCGTCCAGCAGGTGCTGCTGACGCTCGACCTATCCGCTATTCGCCCGCGGGAAATTGCCAATTTCCTTGAGGCCGTTGCAAAACCCCGATGTTCCGTTAGGGACGACGATGGAACGCCGTCCCTACCGGGTTCTTCCCTTGAAATAAGAACCAATCTGGATATCGAAGCACCAGGCATCAGGCACCAGGCACTCGCGTGGTGCGGCGGACCGCCGTTCCACGCGGCGCGTGCGACGGCGAACGCGACGCGCGAGATCAACGTGCTTTCGGCGTTTTCGCTCGCGCTCGTGCTGCTCTTCGGCTGGCAGCTGTTCCGCTCGTTCAGGTTCGTGCCGCAGCTCGTAGCGACGCTGGGCGCGGCGTTCCTCGTGGCGGCGGCGGCGCTGTTCGCGGTTTTCCCGCGGCCGCACGTGCTCACCTTCGTGTTCGGCACGTCGCTGATCGGTCTTGCGGTGGACTATGCGTACCATGTGCGCGCGGCAGGCGGCGCGCGGGCCGTGCTGCGGCCCCTCGCGCTCTCGCTCTTGACGACGGAGGCGTGCTTCGCGCCGCTTCTGTTTTCAGTGGCGCCGGTGCTGCGTCAGATGGCGCTCTTCACGGGAACGGGGCTGCTGTCGGCGTTCGCGTGGGCGATAATATGGGGATGGAGGGGGGATAAGATTCGAGAAGCGTGTCGCTTGTCTGATGGGATGAGCGTCTCGGATGGGAGCGTAAAATCCGGGTGGGCGGCGCTCACGCCGCTTCGGATTCTGCTTGTGGCGGTTGCCGCCTGCGGGCTTTATCGCGTACGCATGTCATCGGATCCCGCGAGCTTCTACGTGCCCGACCGTTATCTGGCCGAGAGCGAGAAGCGGTTGGCGGTTTGCAGTCCGGCGGAGACGGGACGGTTCGTGTTCGTGCGCGGACGGACCGTGCAGGAGGCGCTTGCGCGCGAAGAGGCGTCGGGGGTCCAGGGGCTCTCCGCAATCGTCCCGTCGCTCGCGCGTCAGCGCGAGAATGCGACGCTCATCGCGAAACTCTACGCGGCGGAAGGAACGAACTACGGCGCAAAGACGGGCTTGCGCGTGACGCAACCATCGAAAGGATATCTGCTGGATCCGGAAAAGATCGACGATCCGCATCTTGCTCAACTGGTACGCGCGATGACGGTGGGAGGAGGGATTGTCTCGCCGTGTCCGGAAGGATTTGCGACCGATGATCCAAACATCGTCGTGTTAGAGCCGAAGCGGGCGGTGAGCGACCTGTTCGCCGCCTTCTCGTCGGCGACGATGACGCTGCTGGAGTGGTCGCTGGCCGTTCTGGCGACGTTGCTCGCGCTTGTATTTGGGCGGAGGTTCGTCGGCTACGTGGCGTCTCTTGCGGCCACCTTTGCGGCGACGGCGGGGATGCTCGGATGGCTGGGGGTGCCCGTGACGTTCTTTACGTTGCTCTGTTTCTTTGCAGTGGCAGGGTTGGGTCTCGACTACGCGATCTTCAGCCGTAGCCAATCCACGCCAGGCGCGCGACGGACGGTGTTTTTCGCGTTTCTCACGTCGTTCGCGGGGCTGGGGATGCTGGCGCTCACGGATTTCGCGGTGACGCGCGCGATGGGCGTGACGTTCGCTTGCGGGTTGTTCTTCGCGTGGATTTGCGCCGACCTCTTTTCCCCGCATGGCGCACAAATCGCCACGAATCAGGCGCAATCTTGGCACGAACAGCGCGAGCAGAGCGCCGGACGCTGGCGGATGCTTTTCATGTGGTATGCGTACGCCTGGTTCGGCAAGACGTTTCAGAAGCTTGTGTGTGTGCCGGTGATGGCGTTCATCTACCCATTCGCGCGTCCCGCGCGCGAAGCCTTGCGCGAGTTTTATCGGACGCTTGATGCCTTCAAGGGCCTTAATAAGGCTGGCGGCGCCTCGCCTTTCACACTCTTCGCCCATCTCCTCGGCTTCGCGTGGTCGCTGGCGGACAAGACGGACGCCTGCACGTTGCGGAAGAACCTGCCGAGGATGACTGTGCGCGACGATGCGGGCTGGCGCGCGTTTGATGCTCTCGTCAAGGCGAAGAAGGGCGCCTTCCTGCTCTCGACGCATCTCGGCACGATCGAGGTGTTCCCGGCTCTTGGCGGCACGGCGCCGCATGTCCATGCTTTCCAGCAGATGGGGCACGACGCGGTGTTCACGGAGGTGTTTGCGCGTCATCTGGACGCGTCGCGCCTCACGCTGCACCCCGTGGAAGAGATCGGGGTGGAGACGGCGGTTCAGATGCAGGAGGCGATCGGCAGGGGCGAGCTTGTGCTGATGGCGGGCGACCGCGTGTCGGCCGGGTCGAAGCGCATGTTGCGGCACGATTTCCTGGGGCGGCCGTGCGCATGGCCGAAAGGGGCGTTCGCGTTCGCGAAGCTGATGGAGGCGCCGATCTTTTTCGTCACGTGCGTCCGCACGGGCTGGAACGCCTACGAGGTGCATGTGCAGGAATTCGTGCCGTCGGAGGGGCCGTTTCTGCCGTCTCTGCTCGACGCCTACGTGCGCTTTCTGGAGACGGAAACCCTGGCCTGTCCTGGGCAGTGGTATCAGTTCTATCGTTTTTTCTCTCCGATTGCCCCTTGACTGCCGGGCGGCGTTCTGCTATCATATCGCCTCAATTTTCCGGCGAGGTAGGTGCTTCGACGGGATCACAAGGAGTAAAGAAATGGCAATTAAGGTTGGTATCAACGGCTTCGGCCGTATCGGCCGCATGGTGTTCCGCGCCGCGGTCGAGAACTTCGCGAACGACATCGAAGTGGTCGGCATCAACGACCTCCTCGATCCCGACTACCTCGCGTACATGCTCAAGTACGATTCCGTGCACGGGATCTTCAAGCACGACATCAAGGTCGACGGCACGAACCTCGTCGTGGACGGCAAGGCGATCCGCCTGACGGCCGAGAAGGATCCGGCTGCCCTCAAGTGGGGCGACGTCGGCGCCGAGATCGTCGTCGAGTCCACGGGCCTGTTCCTGACGGACGAGAAGGCGCGCGCCCACATCACGGCCGGCGCCAAGAAGGTCATCATGTCCGCGCCCTCGAAGGACGCGACACCGATGTTCGTGTACGGCGTCAACCACGAGACGTATGCGGGCCAGGACATCATCTCCAACGCTTCCTGCACGACGAACTGCCTCGCGCCCCTCAGCAAGGTGATCCACGAGAAGTTCGGCATCAAGCGCGGCCTGATGACGACGGTGCACGCCGCCACGGCGACGCAGAAGACGGTCGACGGCCCGTCCAAGAAGGACTGGCGCGGCGGTCGCGGCATCCTTGAGAACATCATCCCGTCCTCGACGGGCGCGGCCAAGGCCGTCGGCAAGGTTCTCCCCGATCTCAACGGCAAGCTCACGGGTATCTCCATGCGTGTTCCCACGAGCGACGTCTCGATCGTCGACCTCACGGCCGAGCTCGAGAAGCCGGCCACGATCGAAGAGATCAAGGCCGCCGTCAAGGAAGCTTCCGAGGGTTCCCTCAAGGGCATCCTGGGCTACACCGAGGACGCGGTGGTCTCCACCGACTTCCGCGGCGACGCCCGCACGTCGATCTTCGACGCCGACAAGTCCATGTGCCTTGATTCGACCTTCGTGAAGCTCCTCTCGTGGTACGATAACGAGTGGGGCTACTCGAACAAGGTGCTCGAGATGGCTCGCGTCATCGCGAAGTAATTTGCGTACGTCCACGGCCGGACGTGATTCCTAGCACGTTCGCCGCACGGATATCAAAGAAGGATACGGCCTCGGCCGCATCCTTTTTTTTGTTCTTGTTACCGATGCCGACAGGCGGGGCGCGTGGTATAATAGCGCCAGCCATGATCAGGACGCTGACGGTCTTCTACCTTCACAGGCCGCATCGGCAGGACGCGAAGAACCTGCCGATCGTGGAGTACGGCCTTTCGGACGCGTTTCGCGACTTCTGCCGCGAGACGTTCGATTCGCGCGGACCGCTCGATTACCCGCCGCTGAAGCTCGCGACGGTCAACGCGCCGGACGATTTGGCGCGGGCGCTCTTCACGAGCGGCGGACCGCGCGGCGTGCTGACGGACGCCGGGCGTGCGTGCTGCCTCTTCCTCATCGACGACGACTTCATGTCCGCCTACGTGGAGGGGCGTCCCTTGCGCGCGTGGATGAAACTCTTCTTCCCCGCCATTCCGAAGGTGGTGGTGACGCGGCCAGGCCATCCTGACGTGACGTTGCCGGCGCGCCGCTGGACGAAGAAGGAATTCGCCGTCTTCACGCATCCGGCCAAGTGCCATGAGCGGATCGTCCACCTTTTCAAAAGCTTCTGGATGCCGCGCTTTTCCACGGCGCTTCGGCAGTACGTGACCACGAAGGCCGGCACGAACTGGCATACGCCAGGTCATAACGGCGGGCGCGCCTTCTCTACCTCGCCGTTCCTGCGCGGGTTCTTCGATTCGTTCGGCGGGACGATCTTCCGCACCGACCTCTCCGTCTCGGTGGAGTCGCTGGGCGACCTCTCCAGCCCCGAGGCGCGTACGCCCCTCTCCGAGGCGCAGAAGCTCACGAGCGAGATATTCGGCACGGCGCAGAGCTGCTATATCACGAACGGCACATCCACCTCGAACAAGGCGATGCTGATGACCCTGCTCCGTCCGGGCGAGACGGTGCTGATCGACCGCAACTGCCACAAGAGCGTCCACCACGCCGTGGTGACCTCCGGCGCCGTGCCGCGTTACCTGCCCGCGCGCTGGAACGCGCGGCTGGGCGTGTGGGGCCCCGTTGCCATCGAGGATATCCGGCACGAGCTGGCATCGGCCGTCGGCGCACGTCTCCTTGTCCTCACCACCTGCACCTACGAAGGCGTGCTGTATCCGGTGTGGGAGATCGCGCGTCTCTGCGAAAAGGCCGGGGTGCTGTTCTACGCGGACGAGGCGTGGGCCGCGCACCTGAACTTTCACCCGTTCTACACGTTCGGGCGCGGGAAGGGCGACACCGTGCGCTACAACGCGGTGAACGAGACGTGCGGCGCGCACTTCGCGGTGCAGTCCACCCACAAGACGCTGGCGGCGTTCTCGCAGGCGTCGATGATCCATGTCTCCACGCGTTTCAAGCAACTGCTGGAGGACGACTCGTCGCCGGCGTTCCGCTGGCTGCGGAAGCGCTTTACGCTCCACGGGCGCGGCAGCTACGAGAAGTTCTCGCACGACCTGCACGAGATCCTTCGCTACTGGCACTCCACCTCGCCGCACTATCCGTTCCTCGCGGCGCTCGACGTGGCCGGCGTGCAGATGCGCCTGGAGGGGCTGAAGCTGATCGACGAGCGCCTGCGCTGGACGGCGGCGTTCCGCAAGCGGGTGGCAGACGCGTGCGGCAAGCCGGAGAACGCCTGCTTCGCCGGGCTGGAGGAAATTGCGGGACGCGCGACGGACTGGCGCGCGGCCGGCTACATGAAGGATCCGCTCAAGATCGTGCTGCTGCTCAAGTCGCCGTCCGCCTGCGCCACCTTCAAGAAGGCGCTCCTCAAGGCGCACATCCAGTGGGAGAAGTCGAGCGCGACGACGGTTCTCTTTCTTGTGACGGCCGGCACGATGGAGGAACATTTCGAGTACCTGTTCCGCGTCTGCCGCCAGCACCTCCGCCTGATCGGCGCGCCGACGGTTGGCGTGGCGAACGAAGGGCGCATCCTGGAGGCGGTTTCCGGCCAGCCCGTCGCGCTGCCGCGCGACGCGGCGCTCTGCGACGGCGAGCTCGTGCCGATCGAGCAGTCCGAGGGACGCATCGCCTCGCAGTTCCTTGTGCCGTATCCGCCCGGCATCCCGGTGTTCATCCCGGGCCTCAGGATCACGAAGGCGATGATCCGGCTCATCCGCGACGTGATCGCCTCGGACGGCCC
>CAMNLN010000195.1 GCA_946543025.1 uncultured Verrucomicrobiota bacterium | reverse complement strand
ATCCACGCGCCGAGCATGCCGATGAGCGCGGGCTTCACCACGTGCTGGCGGTAGAACGTCTCGAAGCCCGTCTGCTTGTCCGTGAAGTTCAGCAGGTGCCCGCCGTGTTCCGGAAGGAGGCCCATCTGGAGCCAGTCGTTCTCGAGCGTGAGGTACTTGTACGTCTCGTCCACCTTCTCGTCGTGCAGCACGTCCTGCATGGGATAGGGATAGACGCGCCCTTGCGCGCCCTGATAGACGCGCCCCGTGTAGAACACCGGCGTCTTGTCGTACCCGCCCGGCGCGTACGTCGGCAGCGTGATCTTGTCTTCCTTCATCTGCACGCCGCCCGCCAGGCAGAACGCCGCCGCGCACGCGCCGAGACCGCTCGCAACCATCTTCTTCATCGTCGAACCTCACTTTGCCGTTGTCACGAACTTGACGATTCGGTCGACCTTGTTCGGATCGACGCCGTGCGGATGGTGACCGAAGCCGCCTCGCTTCTCGACGTCGATGCGGCCGCCCGCCTCCTTGAAGCGCGCCGCGAAAAGCTCCGCGTTCGAGGCCGGCGGCACGGTCTGGTCCTGCCCGCCGTAGAGGAGCAGCACGGGAATGTCGCCCTTCACGATCTGCGCGGCCATGTTCACCGGCATGCGCGGATCGTTCGTCCACTTGCCGTCCGCCGGCGCGGAGGCCGACCACGGGCCGATGCGCGATGCGTCGAACCCGTCGAAGTTCAGGAGCGGCGCGTCGAGGTAGATGCGACGCACGTTCTGCGGGTAGGCGGCCGCGTAGCGCGTGGAGAAGAACCCGCCCCAGCTCATGCCGATCAGGTTGCACTTCTTCACGAATCCGAGCTCCTTCACGAGGAAATCCTGGAACTCCGCGCACGCCTTGAGGCCGCTGTCGTCCATGCGCGTATCGAAGACGTCGAGCGTCACGTGGTGGTAGCCCTTCGCAAGCAGGTCGGGGACGCCCGTGCGGTCCACGAACGCCTCGGCCCACTGCATCGTCCAGGTCCACGGGATGCCCTTCTTCGGCGTGCAGGACGGCTCCACCACCCAGGCGGTGCGGCCCTTGAAGTCGAACTTCGTGCGGCGGTAGCCGTACCACATGTCCTCGCCGAGGATCTTGCAGGTCTTCGCGATCTTCGCGCGCAGGGACTTCCCCTCGCGCTCGGCGTCCATCTGCGCGTTCACGTGCTTGATCACGTCGATCTCCTTCGGGTCGTACGGGCGCAGCGACGGGCGGTACAGGTCGTGGAACCACTTCGTGAAGTCGTACTTCTCCGCCTCCGGCTTGCCGTCGGCCACCTGCCGCCACATGCTCTCCCACGGCTCGTACGTCTGGTACTTGCCGGCGACGAACCCCCAGCATGTGCAGCCGACGCGGTTTTGCGCGTAGAACGGATACGCGTCGAACACGTAGTTGCGCTTGATGCGCGCGAGCCATTCCGTGTTCACGAGCGGGCGGCCGTAGTAGTTCTTCAGCTTGCCGTGGATGCGCGCCTGCGCCTCGAAGTCGCCGTAGCAGTGGTACGAGATGATGTCCGAAAGCTCGCCGGCGAGCAGTTGCGGCTTGTTGGCGTCCTTGGGCGACATGCCGTAGTGGCCCGCCCAGACATCCGCCGCAAGCGGCTGCACGGGGTCGATCTTCCACGCGAGCTCGAACATGCGGCGGAGGAGCGCCACGTGCTCCGGCTGGCGGCGGTTGCCGTTGCCGGGCTCGTTCCAGACGTTCCAGAACGCGATGCGCCTGTCGGTGCGGTACTTCGTCATCACCTCCTCGCACATCGCGAAGAACTTCTCGCGCAGCTCCGGGTCGTCCACGCACGTGTAGCCCACCGCCCCCGGGAAGGAGCCGTGCTGGCTGCGCTTGCGTCCGCCGTGGTAGCCCCAGTCGCAGGGCTGCGGGCCAGGCTTCGGGAACTTCCATATCTCCTTCGGGCGCGAGCAGTCGTTGCCCAGCACGAGGATCATGCGCATGCCGTACTTGTCGAGGAGCGCGAGCATTCGCTCGAGGCGTGCCATGAAGCCGTCGTGCTCCGCGCACCACACGGCGAAGCCCTGCTCCTCGATGATGATGCGCATCGTGTTGAAGCCGATGGACTGCGCGAGCTTGAGCTCGGTCTCCATCTCCGCGAAGCGCTCCTCGCATCCCATCTCCTGCCACTGGTCCACGCGGTTCGCCGCGCTCGCCGGCATGTAGTTGCAGCCTCTCATCCACGGCTGGGCGTTATACCACTCCCACGCCTTCTCCTTGGACCAGGGCGCGTTGCGCGCGGCGTACAGGTTGGCCGCCGCCAGGGTGGCGGCAATGAGCATCGTCGTCTTCTTCATCGAAATCTCCATTATCGTTTCACGCGAACATGATACCGAATGCGCCCACCGCAGTCAATAACAGTCCGTCAAACCGACAAGAAAAATGATACAATATCCGCCCAACCATGAACTCCGACATCCTGCCACGACTTCTCGAATTCGCCATGCTGTTCTGCTTCGGCTTCTCCTGGCCGTTCGCCATCGCGAAGACCTACCGGGCCAAGCGCGTGGACGGCAAGAGCCCCATGTTCGAGGTCATCGTCATCGTCGGCTACCTCTTCGGCATCGCCAGCCACCTCATCAGCGACCGCAGCTGGGTCACGTGGGTGTACCTGGCGGATGTCCTGCTCGTCGCGACCGACCTGACGCTCTACTTCCACTACTACCTGAAAAACCGTGTCGCAAGCCGTCTGTCAGGAGACATGCCATGAACTCGAACGACTACTTCGCCTCGCTGCTTGGCGACAAGCCCGGCGCTTCCTCTCCCCGTCGTACGACCGTCGTCACCCCCAACACGATCGCCAAGGTCCGTCAGGAGCAAGCCGCCGACGCCTTCGCCGCCGAACGCGCGGAACTGACCGCCGCCCAGGACGCGCTCAGGGAGGAGCTGGACGCCCAGCGGGAAGCCTGCGAGGACCTCGCGCGCGATCTGACGTTCCTGCGCGAAGAGGCGGCTGCCGCGAAAGAGACGGCGGCGACCGAAAAGGCCGCCCTCCTCGCCCGCGCCGAAGCGGCCGAAGCCGCCTGTGCCGCCGCCCGCACGGAACTGGAGGCCGAGCGTGCCAAGCCGCACGTCGACGAAAAGGCGATGGAAGAATGCGCCGCCAAGGATCGCGAGATCGCGCGGCTTCAGGAACTGCTGGCAGACGCCCAGCGCACGTCCCTCTCTTCTTCCGTTCTTCTTGAGAAGCCGCCCACGCTGGGAGAGAAGTTCCCCGGCGAGATCCGCGAACACGTCCTCGCCGCGCTCGCCGACTCGCACGCCGCCGCCGAGGCGGGCGGACGCGACCGCCGGGCGCGCATCCTAGAGGCCGTCCTGTGCGCCAATCCAGCCGCGGGCGAGCTGGACCGCCGCCGCGAGGCCGTGCGGCAAATCCTGAAAGACGCCGGACAGTCCCTGGAAGAGGGCGACATCGCCGCCCTCGAGAAGCTCGGCTTCCGCTACGTGAGCGGAAAGAACCACCACAAGCTCGAATGGGCCGGCATCCGCTTCCCGATGGCCAAGACGCCCAGCGACCGCCGCAGCTGCCTCAACTCCGCCGCCGAAATCGCCAACCGCGTGTTCTAGCGCGCGGCGGCGTTCTTCTTTTCGAGCGCGGCCTTGACGCGTTCCATCGTCCGCCTGATTTCAGGTGAATCCGGCAGAATCTCCAACGCCCGTTCCGCATAGGGGTGCGCACCGACGGGATCGCCCTGCCGGAGACGGCACTGGGCGAGGTTGTTGAGAACGGCAGGATCGTCCGGACGCGAACGTACCCATGTCCGCAGCGCGTCGGCCGCGCCGCTTTCGAGAAGCGCCTAGTCGCCCGGATCTGAGGCACCTCGGGTACGAAGATAGATCTCGCGCGGGTCCACGGCGCCGCCCATCAGCGAAAGCGCGCGCAAGCGGCGGCCGGAGGCTGCCGCCGCAAGCTCGACCGCCGCGTCAAGGCCGCCGTCATCTTGCGGCCCACGACGTCGATCACTTGCGACGGATGGTATCGGCCGACGTCCTCGTCGGGCAGGATGAACAGGACGCGTCCGCGCAGGACGTTGCCGCCGCGCGACAGGACGACCGTCCCGGCATGTGGCCGGGAACAGACGTATCCCTCCCGCGCCAGGCATTCCGTCACGCGCCGGGCCTGGGCAAAGGTAAGGCCCGTCGCCTTTCCGATCTCGGCGATGGTCGGAATCTTCTCGCCGCCCTTCAGCCGACCAAAGGCGATCGCCTCTTTCAGGAAGTTGCACAAGGCGTCCGCCAAGGCGGTGGCGCCGTCCGGCACGAACTGGAATTTGTCGAGGACGTCTCGCATGAGTGGTTAGTGGCGAGTGGTTAGTGGCGAGTGGCGAGAGGTCGTTACCGTGACGCGCGGCGTTTCACTTCAGCCCGCTTTTCTGCTGCTCGGCGGCGGCCTTGGCCTTCTCGCGGATGGCCTCGACCGTATTCTTCACCGCGCTCGAGTCCGGCAGGACCTTCAGCGCGTGAAGCGCGTTCGTCTCCGCCTCGGCGTAGAGCCCCTGGCGCATCAGCGCGATCGCGAGGTTGTTCAGCGCCGCCGGCTCGTCGGGGCGCGCCGCGAGGCTGCGCTTCAGGTAGACTTCCGCGCGGCCATACTGCTCCTCCACGAAGTAGCCCATGCCGATCGCGAAGTTCGCGGCCGAATCGTCCGGGTTGGACGCCAGCACCTGCTGCGCGTAGGTGCGCGCCAAGCGGAAGTCCGCGCGGTCGAGGCCGATTTGGAGACCCTCGCGCAGCGTCAGGCGCGCCCCCTTCTGCATGCCCACCCAGTCCATCTGCTTCCGCAGGTTCGCGAACGCCTCGTTTTTCCGGTCCAGCTTGTCGGCCATCTCGCTCTCCGCCATCGCGAGGTCCGTCTGACCCGTCTTGTCGAGCGGGTCCGCGCGCATCCGGGCCATGCGCGCCAGGCGCCACTGCGCAAAGACGAAAGCGCTCTTGAGCGGACGGTCCGTGACGGACATCGGATCGCCCTTGTCGTACAACGCCAGAATCCTGTTCGCGATGCGCCGGGCGACGACGGCCCCCACCACCGCCCATCTGCCCGCCGGGCCGCCGTCGGGCCGCGCCACGAAGCCGCCGCATCTCGGCATGGGCAGGTTGTCGTGCCGCCACAGCTCGAACCCCAGCTGGATGGCCACGTCCGCCATCCGTTCCGGCCTGTGGCGCACCCAGGTGCGCAACGCGTCGGACGCGCCCGTCGCGAGAAGATCCTTGTCCTCCGCGTCGAGCGCGTCGCGTGTGCGCAGGTAGACGTCGCGCGGATCGCCGCCCGACATCATCGAGAGCGCGCGGAGCGTCTTTCCGCGCATGGCGGCCGCCACCTCGAATCCCGCGTCCAGCGCGCCGTCCGTGAACAGGCGCGTCGCGTCGGCGCATTCCACCGCCGTCGCGCGGATGAACGCGCCCGTCAGCTTCCGCATCTCGTTCGCGACCGGCTGCCACCGGTACGGCAGCACGAGCGCGATCAGCACGAACGGCTCGCACCGGAGCAGCGTCCGCCGTAGACGGTCCACCGGACGGAACGAGTCGGCCACGGGGGCGGCCTCCGGATCCTCCAGGGCGTCCTCGTAGTGCGTCGCCGCGATGCGCCGGTAGTTGCGGAAATAGATCTCCACGCCGATCACGGCGAGCGCGAACAGCAGCGTCGCGGCGCTGGCGAACGAGCAGAGGCAGAGCAGATAGTCCGATCGCGCCACCGGCGACGACGTCCACGTCCAGAACCAGAACGAGGGCCACCCCGCGACCTGCAGGAACGCCACCACGCCCGCCAGCGCGAAGAAGATGCCGTAGCGGTACGGCAGGAACAGGTCGTCGTCCGTCGCCTTCCCCACCAGCACCGTCGCGAGGACGAGCGGAACGACCACGAAACCGACGAGGAAGAGCCAGCCGACCGGCGTCAGCGCCTTCGTGAGCAGGACGCCGTAGCGGCTGAGCACGTTGACGACATACATCACCCCGTTCCAGTCGTGCGCCGCCAGGCCGTCCATCCGGCAGAAGAAGATCGTGTTGGCCACGACCGCCGGGATGAACCCGGCGAGGAAGGCGTACGTCATGCGGCGCAGCGCCAGAAGACGGACAAGCGGATTGGCGAGCGGATTCGGCGTCAGGTCGGGCAAGCTCCCGATTCCCCGCCACCAGCCGACCACCGCCAGGCTTATCGGCACGATCAGTCCCACCGGCGTCTCCGCCGCCAGCACGCCCAGGATGGCCGCCGCCAGGTAGACGCGCACGATCGACTTCAGGCGGAACGCGCGGCAACAGAAAATCGCCGCCACCGCCGTCAGCAGGAGCTGGAGCGTAACCGGCGCGAAGAACCGGCACGCCCGCCACGTCGGCTCCGCGCACGCGAAGCACACGGTGACCTGCATGAGCACGAGGCGGACGATGAGCCGGCTCCACCGCGCGCGCTTCATCCGCAGGCGCAGCGTCCGCGGCAGCAGCTCGTTGAAGACGAGGAAGAAGATCGCCGTCAGCAAGCCCAGCGAGACAGGCCCCGCGAGAGCGAGAATCGACACGCCCTTCGCCAGGCCGACGCTCCTGAACAGAAGGCACGACAGCCCGTGCCACAGGCCGGGGAACGGCGCGACCGGCGGACGCAACCCGGCCGCCACGGCAACATCCTCCCACAGGTCAGGCGGAATCTCCGCACAGCCCCACCACCACGACAGCGCGGACAACACACACCCGAGGGTGATCGCCCAGGCGTAGTCTTTCCAAGATCGGCTTTCGGGCGAAAAAAAC
>CAMNLN010000194.1 GCA_946543025.1 uncultured Verrucomicrobiota bacterium | reverse complement strand
TACGTGTACCTCGCCCAGCCGCCGCTCTACAAGGTGGAGCGCAAGAAGAAGATCGAGTACGTCCTCACCGACGGCGAGATGACGCAGAAGCTGCTTTTCCTCGGGCTGGACGACATGACGGTGAAGCGCGCGAACGGCGAGGCTCTCGGCAACGAGGCCGCGCGCTCTCTCCTGGAGCTGCTCGCCGAGATCGAAACGGCCGAGAAGACGATCGAGCGGCGCGGGCTTTCCGTGAAGCAGCTGCTCGACCACCGCGGCTCGGACGGCTCGGTTCCGCGCTACGTCCTCATCCGCGGCGCGGGCGACGACGCGCAGATCGAGTTTGCGGCGGACGAGGCCGCCTTCAAGACGCGCGTGGCCGAGCTCCAGCAGGAGATGCAGACGACGATCGACATCCCGTCCACGCAGGTCGAGACCTACCATCCCACGGACCAGATGGAGTTCCGCTGGATGGAGATGTATCGCGCCTCGCTCCTGCGCAAGCAGATGGAGTCTCTGAAGGCCATGGGCTTCACCGTGGAGGACTACCTCGGCGAGTCCGGCAAGGTGGCGACGCTGGAGGAAGACGGCACGGCGCAGGACGTGACGAGCCTCCCCGACCTGCTGGAGGCGATCCGCGCGCGCGGCCGCAAGGGCATGAGCATCTACCGGTTCAAGGGCCTTGGCGAGATGGACGCCGACGAGCTCTTCGATACGACGATGAATCCCGCCAAGCGCCACATGCTGCGCGTGCAGCTCTCGGACGCGGTGAAGGCCGACCAGATGTTCACGCTCCTCATGGGCGACGAGGTGGAGCCGCGCCGCAAGTTCATCGAGGACAACGCCCTCAACGTCCGCAACCTGGACTTCTAACCGGCGTCTGAGAGAGGAAGTAGAAACCATGAACAGAAAAGAATTTCTCAAGCTGGCCACGGGAACGGCGGCCCTGCCGCTCTTCAACCTCGGCTGCGCCGGGTTCGGCCAGGGCCGTGCGCGCCAGATCGCCGCCGGGCAGCCGATTCGCGTGGCGCTGATCGGGTGCGGCTTGCGTGGACGCGACCTGATGCAGGCGATCCTCAAGGAGAAGATCGTCGCGCTTGTCGACCCGGATCCCGCGTGCCGCGCCAAGGCCCGGGAACGCGCGGCCAAGCTGCCGAACGCCGCCAACCTGGCGGTCGAACGCGAGTTCGCGGACTACCATGCGCTCTTCGACGAGATGGGCGATTCGCTCGACGCCGTGGTGATCGCCACCTCGAACCGGCACCATGCGCTCGCGGCGCTCCTGGCGATGCGACGCGGCATCCACGTGTACGTTGAGAAGCCGATGGCGTTCACGGTGGAAGAGGCTCAGCTGATGGGACGCGTCGCGAAGGAGACCGGCGTCGTCACGCAGGTTGGCAACTTCGGGCACTCCACGCGCGCGATGAAGGTGTGCGTCGAGGCGATCAAGGCGGGCACGATCGGCGACGTCTCGGACGTGTGGTGCTACGACGACCGCGTGAACGCGATGGTCGAGCATCCCAAGTCCGAGCCGCCGCCGAAGGGCATGGACTGGAACGCCTGGTGCGGTCCCGCCGAACACTTCGACTACTATCCGGGCGCGGAGCGGCGCTTCGGCGTGCATCCGCACGACTGGCACAGCTGGATCGCGCTCGGCAACGGCTCCATCGGCAACATGGGTACGCACATCATGGACGCGCCGTTCTGGGCGCTCGACCTCGGAGCCACGCCGCCCGAGTCCGTGCAGGCCACGCGCGCCGACTTCGGCTGCGAGGGATCCTGGACCATCCGCACGGCGATCGAATGGAAGTTTCCCGCCTTCGGCAATCGCGGCCCTGTGAATCTGCACTGGTACGACGGGTTGGCCGACGGCGTCGACTACAAGGCGGCGGACCTGAACAACACGGGGTTCCCGCGCGCCGGGCGCAAGGTGCAGTTCGTGCCGGAGGCGGTGCTCAAGTGCGAGCGTGACTTCCACTTGGAGAAGGCGCCGTTCCTCTCGAACGGGGCGCTCTTCGTGGGCACGAAGGGATACGCCTGGTTCGGGCACCACTCGATGGTGCGCTTCCTGCCGAAGTCGCTTGGCACGAACATCGACAAGTTCGTGGGCTACAAGAGCCTGGAGCACATGCACGAATTCTTCGGCGCGATCCGCGAGCAGCGGCCCGCGAACACGAACTTCGACTTCTCCGTGCCGATCGGCACGGCCATCTGCCTGGGCAACATCGCCTCTCGCCGCGCCAAGAAGACGCTGCGCTGGGACGGGCGACGCTTCCTCGACGACGAGGCGGCGAACGGCCTCCTGCGCGCCACCTACCGCAAGGGTTGGGAACTAACGGTCTAGCGGCTGCTGGTTACACGAGCTCGTGCTCCGGGCAAGGCAATCTGCTTCACGAAAAAGGAGCTGTTGATGACAAGCAAGTCTTTGGTAAGCGCGAGCTTGTGCCTCGGTCTGGCGCTGGTCGCCAACGGTGCCGAGGTTTCCGTGCCGGTTGTGGCGGCGTTCTACCGTCCGAGCCAGCACGTGGGCCTGCCGGCCGGAAAACCCGCTGGCGCACACGCGCCGTTCAAGCCGCTGCCCGGCTATCTTGACAGCACGAATCCGACGGACGTGGCCACGGAAATCGCCGTCGCATCGAACGCCGGAATCGACATGTTTCTTTGGGGCGTGTCGGACGCGGCCGACGACTTCGGCTGGCGCGCGCTGACAAACGGTTTTCTGAAGGCGGCGAACCGCAGTCAGATGAAGGTGGCGCTGTCGGTGCCCGCGCTTTCTTCAGAGGCGTTCGGCCGTCTTCTCGAAAAGGCGGACGCCTGCTGCTTCGGCCGGCCGGAGTACGCGCGGGACGGCGCGAAGCCGCTCGTCTTCGTGCGCGGGGCTGCGGTCCTGCCGTCGGCGTGGGCGGACAAGGTGGCGGTGCGCGGACCGTACGCGCCAGGCGTCTGCGGCGTGGACGCGTCCGCAGACGTCGAGACGTTCGGGCGCGCGCTGCGCGCCGCGCGGACGAAGGGTGCGCGGCTGGTCGCGATCGACGCCTGGAACGACTGCCCGCGCGGTCGTTGGCTGTTGCCCAACATCCGCGAGAGCGACCAGATGTTGCGGTGCGTCGCGAACGTGTTCGGGCGGCGGCCGGCCGATCGGATCTTCTACTGCCCGATGAAGCATTGGTGGGACAAGAACGCGAAAAACCAGCAGGCCGCTTCGGTGACGGCGCCCACGTTCGAGAACGTGAAGTATGGTCCGCACCTGCGGCAGGGGATGGACGTGTGGCTGCCGACGGACACGGCGGGCCGCGCGCCGTGCGTCATCCTGATCCACGGCGGCGCCTGGATGGACGGCGACCGGTTGCAGGAGGGGACCGACGACATGGTGCGGCGATGCCGTGCCCGCGGGTGCGCGTTCGTCTCGATCACCTACAGGATGGTGCCCGACGGCAACGCGGCGGGCGTGTCGCCGCCCGTAAAGGTTTGCCTGGACGATGCGGTGGCGGCCATTCGTTTTGTGCAGGAAAAGTCCGACGCGTGGAACCTCGACCCGCGCAGGATCGGCCTCACGGGCGGCAGCGCGGGCGCGTGCTCCTCGCTCTACGCCTCGCTCCAGGGCGACAACGCCTTGGGCATAAAGGCCGTGTTTCCCCAGTCGCCGCAGACCTCGCTCGATCCGAAGGAGACGCGGGAATGGATTCCCAACGCCTACTACGGCGCGCATGCGTTCGGCTATGCGAATTTCAACGACTGGCTCGCGCACCGCGACGAATGCCTGCCGCTGATCGAGCGGTACTCGCCGACGGCGCTCCTGCGGCGTTGCACGCCGGCGCGCGCGCCGATGTTCTTCCTGAATCATCGCGACCTGCCGCCCGACGGCCAGCTGCCGAAGGACCCGACGCACGCGGGAATGTTCGGCTTCAAGTTCACCGAGGAATGCGCGCGCCGAGGCGTCTTTGGCGTCCGTGGCAAGCTTGACGATTTCCTCGACGCGCTCTGCGCGACGGGCGGGGCGGGCTCGGACGCGCCGCCTGGCTACGTGCCCGCGATGCTTTCGAACGGGCGCGTCTGCATGACGGCCGACTTCCTGGGAGGCGTTCCGGCGTCGCCCGCGAAGACGCGCGGAAGCTTTCTGACGCCCGGCATCTTCATCGAGGGGCGTCGGCTCGGCCCGCCCAAGTACGACCTCTACGGCCATGGACACTACCGGCTGACCCTCGCGGTGGACGGGAAACCGTGCGCGGCGCCGGACCGCTGGACGCAAAACCTCGACGCGCTGGGCGCGCGGTCGATCGTCACCAATTTCTTCGGTCCCGTGACGCGTGTCGTGGAGACCTTCGTGGCGGCGGACGCGGACGTGATCGCCGTTCGACAGACATTTCCCGGTACGGACACCGCGCGCCTTGCGGTTGGGCTCGATTACGTCGAGCCGCGCGACGAGCGGATCGTCGGCACGTGGAAAACCTTGCCGGACGGCCGCGCGTTCACCTACGTGGCCTACGGCCGGAACGTGGACAGGGGGCGCATCACGTTGCGCCACGCACGCGAGGACGGGGCGTTCGTAACGTTCATTTCCTTCGGTGAACCGTACGCAGGCACCTACGCGGCGCTCGCCGGGCGGCACGCGGCGGCGTGGGCCGCGTATTACGGCGCGTCGCGCGTGGAGGTGCCCGACGCCGCGCTGATGCGAATGCGGCTCATGGCGGAATACCAGATGAAGTGCAACGTGACGGACTGGACGATTCCCGTTGGCATCTTCCCGTCGCACTGGAGCGGCAAGTCGTTCGCGTTCGACGAGATGTACGGGGTGCAGGGTCTGCTCTCGGCCGGGCATTTCGCGGAGGCGCGCCGGGCGGCGGACTTCCGCTTCAAGACGCTGCCGCAGGCGCAGCAGCGCGTGAAGCACCGTACGAAGAAGTTCTTCGGCTACGGTGCGCGCTGGCTGTGGGAAGGAATGGAAGACAACGTGACCGAGGGTTCGCCGCTCGGCTACTGGCACGACCATATCTTCCACATGTCCGCCATCGCGCGCACCTGCCACCTGACGGCCGCATACACGGATGACCTCGCCTACCTGCGCGAAAAGGCGTATCCCGTGATGCGCGACTGCGCGCGCTTCTTCCGCTCGCAGCATGTCTACGAGTCGGCGGACGGCTCGGCGTTCATCGGCAAGTGCACAGACCTGGAACGCCTCGGCCCCGGAAGGGACAGACCCTTCATGACGACCTGCGGCGTGATCCATACGTTCCGCAGCTGTGCGGAAGCTGCCGGACGGCTGGGCGTCGATGCCGAAGAGGCGGCCGACTGGCGCGCGACGGCAGACCGGCTGGAGAAATCCCTGCCTGTCAAGGACGGCCGGTTCGCCGCCACGGCGGACGATCTGGACGCGCTCTCGATGGGGACGCTTGCCGGCTACTTCCCGTTCCCGATCTTTCCGCAAGGCCATCCGCGGCAGACGGCCGCCGTGGACTATTTCCTCGCGCAGGGCGCGAAGGGCGGCAACATGTATCCCACGGGCAAGAAGATTTGCCCGTGGTACGCCGCGACGATGGCGATGGCCGCGTTGCGTGCGGGCGAGGGCGAAAGGGTGGTGCCGCTCCTCAAGGAGGCCGCCAAGTCGGCCGGCGCGTGGGGCGAGTACTGGGAAATCAACGAGCCGGGCGTGGCGGAATACCGCCCGTGGTTCATGACGGCCGCCGGCAACTGCCTCTATGCGCTGAACCAGATGCTGCTGACGGAGGCGGACGGCGAGTGCCGCCTGGCGGCAGGCGTGCCGGCCGCATGGAAGGACTACGCGTTTCGCCTGCCGGCCGAAGGCGGCTACGAGGTGGACTGCGCCGTGAAGAACGGCAAGCTGGCGCGGCTCGCCTTACGTACGCGCCATCCGGGCACAGACAGGAAGGTGACGCTCGTCTTGCCGGACGGCACGCGCCGGGCCCTAACCTTGGACAAGCCCGAGGTCGCGGTCGAGGGAAGATGACGTCGTGCCTCAAGGTGTGATATAATGGCTTGCATACCGAAGGACTACTGACATGATCGAAACGGACGTACTCATTGTTGGGGCCGGCCCTGCCGGGCTGGCCACGGCTATTGCCATCAGGCGAGAGGCGGCGAGACGCGGCGAGACGCCGCCGCGCGTCGTCGTGCTCGACAAGGGACGCAGCCTTGGTTCGCATGTCCTTTCGGGGGCGATCATTGATCCGAGCGGCTTCGACGGTTTCCTCACGCCGGAGGAAGTGGCGCAACTGCCGTGCGAGGCAAAGGTAACGAAAGAATCGTTCCGTTCGCTGCTGACGCAGAGAAAGTCGATCCGCATACCTTGGATGCCGCCCATGATGAGTTCGATGGGCTACCCCGTCGTGTCGCTCACAAAGGTCGTCGCGTGGCTGGGGCAGATCGCGCAGAAGGCGGGGGTGGAGGTCTATACGGGCTATGCCGTGGCGGAACTGGTGGAGGAGGACGGACGCATCGTGGGGGCGCGCACGGGCGCGAAGGGGCTGGACAAGGACGGTGGCAGGAAGTCGAACTATCTTGCGCCGGAGGATATCCGTGCGAAGGTGACGGTGCTCGCCGAAGGCGGGTGCGGCATCTTGACGGAAAAGCTGATCGCGGAAAAGAAGCTGCAGGGGGAGCGTCCGCCCACCTACGCGCTCGCCATCAAGGAGCTGATCGAGGTGCCGGCGGGCACGCAGAAGGCGGGCGAGGTGATGCACACGTTCGGCTGGCCGAGCGACTTCAACACGTACGGCGGCGGGTTCGTGTACCACGTGAGCGAGACGCAGGTGATGGTGGGCTACGCCTACGGGCTC
>CAMNLN010000193.1 GCA_946543025.1 uncultured Verrucomicrobiota bacterium | reverse complement strand
TTTTAAGCCGCCAGACCGGAAAATGAGATTACGGTGCGTATGAAATCTTATGGTCAAGGGCGGGAGGCGGCGGGAGAGTTAAGTCGGCGGTTGCGCCGCCTTTAAGCGGTTAAGCCGCCGTTGCACGTCTTTAAGTAAGCCTTCGGCCCTAAATTGCCTTGCGGGCCTAAGTTTCGACCTTTGGAGTGAAGCGACACTTAACTACTTAAATGGCGAAACCCGACTTGACTGCCTAAAGGCCAAAGGCCGAACCCCCTGGGGACTGACCTCTAACCCCCTAGGAGGTTAACCCCTAGACGCCTAGGCGTTTCGATATCAGAGACCCCCAGGGTGGGGCTAGACGGATCACGAGACACTAACCACCGGCCGCTACGGGCGCATGGGGTCGCCGAGGCGGTCGAGCGCGTAGAGGCGGTAGGTGACGACGAACGCCGTGCACTGGTTGTTGAAGTTGCCGCGCGCGGCGATCGGATCGCTGCGATACTTGGCCCAGCGCGTCTGCGCGTGCGCCTCGCACTGCGCGCCCGGCGTACGGACGATGCCGTTCATCACGCTGCCGTCGGGGCCGGCCACGTCCTGCATCGCGTTCACCCAGATGAGCCGTCCGCACTGGCGCCACACCTCGTTGCCGCTCGCGTCCGCGAGGTCGAAGAGGTCGGGCACCGCCACCGTCGCGTAGGGGTCGATGCACTGGTGCTCGGCCGAGACGAGCGTACCGCCGCTCGTGTGGTAGCCGAAGCGGCCGAACTCGCTCGCCTGCGTGTAGAGCGCGTCGTAGGTGAGCATCCACGAGCAGAAATACGCCGCCACGACCTCCGCGCACCCGAGGTACTTCTTCTCGCCCGTCTGGCGATAGAGTTCGAGCGCGGCGTAGATATACGGGAAAGACGATTCCTTGTCCACGCAGTTGCAGTCGTCCGCGCCTGCCACGCAACGGAACTTGCAAAGATCCATCTCGAAGTAGCGGTCAAACGCCTTGCGCGCGCAGTCGAGGTAGCGTTTGTCGCCGCACACCGCGTGCAGCTCCAGCATGCCCTTCACCATGAACCCGCCGCCGTCGCCGCCACCCTCGAGCTTCTCGCCCGTCTTGAGCGACCAGATGCGTCCGAACGGGTCCTGCTGGTCGTAGTGGGCGACGAAGAAGTCCGCCAGCCGCTTGCCGAACTCAAGGTAAATCGGATGGTCGATGCCGCGGTCCTTCAGCATCTTCCACGTCTTTGCGATCTCGCCCACGCCCCAGCCGAGCTCGGTCACGCTCAGGCGGTCCACCACCTTGCGGCGGCGGTGCGTAGTGCAAAGCCCTGCGGCCGGACCCGACGTCACCTGGCGTTTCACCCAGTCGTCGAGGTCGTCGATGCACCACTTCGCGAAGTCCTTGTCGCCACGCTTCACGGCGTCCATGTACGCGAACCGGTGGGACATGAAGTTCTGTCCCGCGAAACCCATCTCGTCCATCCAGGACGTGCGCAGGATGCCGCGGTTGAGCTTCGGGTCGCGCTCAAGGTCGGCAAGCGTGAGCTTCTTCTCCTCGGGCGTCATCCACGCGGGGAGGGTGATCTTGTTCGTGCGGGCGGTATAGCCGAGGCGGAAGGAGATGTCCGTGCCGGCCGCGCCCTTCGACTTCCCCTGGTCCACGAAATACTCGCAGCAGTCGCGAAGCCACCGGTGCGACACCTCGTAGACCGTCTTCGCGTCGAGCGCCGGAATCGGGTGGTCGTGCTTGAGCGTAGCCATCGCCGCCATGAGCGCCTCGCGGTAGCCGCAGTTCTCGTAGCGCGGGCGGCCCTCCATGTAGTACGACTCCGCCTCGAAGCTGCCGCCCGGCGGCAAGGTGATCCACGTGTCGTAGCGGCCCGTGTAGCTGTACTTGAACGTGTAGCTCACGGGGCTCTCGCGGATCGGATAGATGATCCGGTGTTCGAAGCGTCCGTCCTCAAGCTTCCGGATCGAGCAGGAGCTTTCAAGCGACGCCGCGTCGCGGTCCGAGGCGTACATCGCGAACAGCTCGTCCTTCGTCTCGGAGAGCGTGCAGGACGGAATGGCCGCGCGGTCATACCCGAACACCCACGGCTCGCCGTCGCGTTCAAGCCCGCTGGGCGAGACCTGCGAGCCGAACTTGTTGTCGCCGTAGATGACGCCCGGAATCACCCAGTTCGTCGGCTTGAAGGAGGTGTCAGCGCGCACGGCCACCTGAAACGTGCGAAATTCATTCGAGTGGTTCGTCACCTTCACGAGGCGCGTGAAGAGCTTGCAACCCTCCGGCGCGCCCTTCGCCTCGCGAACCTTCTCCTGAACGGTGTAGCGCGCCGCGCAATCGACGTCGCCGCCGCCCTTCTCGTAGATTTCCACCGGCAGGAGCTTTCCGAACCCCGCCGCCGCCATGCTCGCCACCGCGAGCGCGACAAAACCTGTCTTAAGCATAATACCTTACCTCACTTTGATCGGCATCTTTTTTGTTGCCGACGCGTAGATCGCGTCGATGACCTTCATCAGCTTGACGGCCTGGTCGGGCGTGTTGAGGGGTTCCTCCTTGCCTTGCAGCGTACGGATGAAGTTTGTGGCGGCGCGGACGCGTCCCATCGCCTCGTCCGGCTTCACCTTCAACGTCTTGTCAATGCGCTTCCCCGTCGCGCTCTGACGATACAGCTCGCAAACGTCCTCCGCCGTCTCGTCCAGGCCGTCCGTGCCGAAGAGACGGCGGACGAGTCCGCCGGCCTTCGTTCCCTGGAAGGTCACGGACACTTCTTCGCGCTTGTTCATCTCCGCCCACGCGGTGCGCAGGAAGAGAACGGATCCGTTCTTGAACGTCACGAACCCATGCGCGGCGGCCTCGACGTCGCAAATGCCGTTGGCGCGGTCGGGGATGCCCCACGGCCCCTTGAAACGCGCGTCGCCCATGAACGTGTCGAACGTGTTCGCCAGCACGTGCGCCGGTTCGGGATAGCCCATGAAGTAGAGCGCGAGGTCGATCATGTGCAGCAGGTCGATCACCGGCCCGCCGCCCGAAAGCGCCTTTGTGGTGAACCAGCCGCCGAATCCGGGAATGCCCGTACGTCGGATCCAGAGCGCCTGCGCGCTGTTGATCGTGCCCACGCCCCCCGAACGGATCGCCTTCATCATGGCCACCGATTCGGGACGCGCGCGGTTGTTGAAGTCGAACATCAGCGTCCGCTTCGCCCGCTTTGCCGCCGCCGCCATCTGTGCCATCTCGGCGGCGTTGAGCGCCGGCGGCTTTTCGCAGAACACGTGCTTGCCGGCGCGCAGCGCCTCCAGGACGAGCGGCTTGTGGAACTTGTTCGGCGTGATGACGCTCACCGCGTCCAGCCGTTCCGCAGCCAGCATCTCGCCGAGCGACGCGTACGCCGCCGGAATGCCGTACGAGGCGGCCGCGCGCACGGCCGCCTCGCGGTTCACGTCGGCAATCGCGGCAACCCTCGCACCCCCCGCCCGAAAACCGGGAATGTGGTAGGCGGCCATGCCGCCCGCGCCAACGACGCCAACGCGGATCGCCATGCTACTTCTTCGCCTCGGCGGGTTTCGCGTCGGCAGGCTTGGCCGCCGGCTTCGCCTCTGCCGCCTTTGCCGCAGGCTTGGCCTCGGCGGGCTTCGCCGCAGGCTTCACTTCGACAGGCTTGCTCTCCAGCGTCTTCTTCGGCGCGGCGGGCTTTGCCTTGGGAGGTTCGGGCTTCTTCGGCTGCAGGGACGGGAAGTCAGGCGCCTCGATCTTCGCGGCGGCACGGAGGTCGTCGAAGAACTTGCGCATCGCCATCTGCTCCTGCGGACGCTTCAGCTGAGCTTCCACGTCTTCCTTCGTCGGCGCCTTCTCCGGCTTGCGGGCGGAAATGAGGATGTGCGACGCCTGAACCTTCTCGGGTTCGGCCGGCTTGTCGCCCTTCGCTTCCACGGCCGGCGTCTTTTTCGTCACCATCACCAGATGCCAGCCGAACTGGGTCTTGACAGGATCGGACACCTTCAGCGGCTCAAGCTCGAACGCCACCTTGTCGAACTCGGGCACCATCTGTCCGCGCGTAAACTGACCGAGGTCGCCGCCCTTGCTCTTGGACGGGCAGTCGGAGTTTGCCTGCGCGAGCTGGGCGAACTTGTTCGTGAGCGCATCGCCCGCAAGGCCGTCCAGCTGCTTCTTGAGGTCCTTTATCTTGCCCTCGGCGCCAGCCGCCGCCTTGGCGGCCGCCGTATAGTTGGAGGTGGCGATGGCGAACTGCTCGGCCACCTTTTTCTCGTCAAGCTTGATCTTGGAAGAGACTTCCTGTTCGATCAGCTTCTGGATGAGGATGCTTTCGTCAAACTCCTTCCGCGCCCGCTCCTTGCCGAACGGGTGCTTTTCCAGCAGCTCGTCGATCGTCTTCGGCGCGTTCGGACGCCCGGCGACGGACTTCAGGAACTCGGCCTCGCGCTTCTTGCGGTCCTCGTCCGAAAGCTTCATGCCCTTCTTGCCCGCCTCGGCCAGCAGGAGCGACTTCATCACGAACTGCTGCGCCAGCTGCTCGCGGAAGTGCTTCTTCGCATCTTCGAGATGCTCGGCAGGAATCTTCTGCGCCTCGATGATCTTCGCGATGTCCGCGTCCAGGTCGCCGTACGTCAGCTTCGCGTCGTTCACCTGCACGGCCACCTTCTTCGGGTCGACAGATGCCGCGGCTTCGGCAGGCTTCGCGGCCGCCTTGTCCCCGTCCGCCGCGGCGTCCTTCTTGCCGCAGCCGACAACCACCATCGCCGCAAGCGCGGCGGTACCGATCAAACCAATCTTCATTTTAGCTCCTTTAAGTGGAAAGTTTGGATATGATACAAAAGCCGCGCGCCGATGTCAACCGAGCGCCTCGTCGCGCGGAAGCCCCGTCAGCCCGCTCTTGCGCGCCACGATGTAGGTGCAGACGTTGTCTCCCGTCACGTTGCAGCATGTCTCGAACATGTCGAGGATCGGGTTGATGCCGAGCGCGAGCGCCACGATGATCGTCACCTCGTTGGCCGGCAGGCCCATGTTCTCAAGCACCATGAAAAGCAGGAACACCGACCCGCCCGGAATGCCGCCCGCGCCGATGGACGCGAACATGATCGAAAGGCAGAGCGTCGCCACCTGGACGAAGGACAGGTCGTGGTGGAACATGTTGGCCGCCAGGATCACGAACACCGGCAGGTGTACGCACACGCCGTCCATGTTCACCGTCGCGCCCATCGGGAGCGAGAAGCTGGAGAGTTTCCGGTCGACGCCCATCTCGTCCATCACGCGGAACGAGACCGGCAGCGTCGCCGCCGAGGAGCGCGTCACGAACGCGGTGAGGATCGCCTCACGCAGGCGGAACAGCACCTTGTACGGGTTCTCGCGGCAGACCGCCGCGATCGCGAGCGGATAGACGACGAGGATCATCGCCGAGACGCCCGTCACCACGCAGAGCGTGATGCGCACGTACGGCCCGAAGAGGAGCGTGCCGTGCTCCGCGAAGTTCGTGATCGAGAGCGCGAACACGCCGATGGGGAAGTATTGCACCACCCAGTCGATCAGCTTGAAAGAGATGCGCTGCGCGCCATCGACAACCTTGAGCAGCGTCTCGACGGACTTCACCGTCTCGCTCTCCTTGTCCGCGAGCGCGTCCAGCAGGCACCGCGCCGCGAGGCCGAACGCGATCGCGAAGACGATCACCGGCAGGAACTGACCTTTCGCAAGCGAGGCGAACGGATTCTGGAAGAGCCCCGCGATGAAATCGGAGATCGATCCGGAGGCGGCGCCGCCCGCCATCGCCTTCGCGCCCGCAAGGTAGCCGGAGGCCACGGCGTCGGCACCCTGCATCGACGGGTTCAAGGCGTACGCCAGCACCACGCCGAAAACGGTGGCGAAGAGCGACGTGGCCGTGTACCACAGCAGCACCGCGCCGCCAACGCGCCCGGACTTCTTCAGCGGCAGCGCCGCCGCGCCCGCGATGAGCGAGAAGAGGATAATGGGGTAGACGACGGCCTTCAGCATCGCCACCAGCACGGAGCCGAACGGCGCGATCCACGGCAGTATCTTCTTCGTCGTCTCTGGCGCGCAGCACTCGGAGAACACAAGGCCGATCGCCGTACCGGCGACGAAGCCGATGAGAATACGTGCCACCAGCGGTATCTTGGTCTGTTTCATTTATTTCTCTTTTCCTTTGCCTGTTCTGACATTTGCCTCAGCCCTACTCTTTGCCTTTCACTCACGTGAACAGCACTTCCTGCCCCACGAACCCGTAGTTGCCGCCCACCACGTACTGCACGGCCGTGGGCGAGAAGCGCTCCTGCACCGTGATGTGGAGGTGTCCTGCGAGAATCGCCTTCAGCAGCTTCTCCTCCTTCAGGTAGGCGATAAAGTCGCGCGTGACGGGGTCGGTTTGCTGACGCTTGTAGTCGCCGCCGGGATCGGGAATGGCAGCGTTGCGATACTTCTTGTTGACGCCCTTCCAGTACTTGCAGTCGGCGCGCCAGATGCCGTCCGTGAGGAACGGCACGTGCATGCAGAGCACGATCGGCAGCCTTTTCTTCGCCTCGGCCTTGAACTTCTCCACCAGATCCGGCTGCACGGTCCCGAACGTGCCGTCAAGGCAGACGAAGTTGACGCCGTTGACCGTCTGCGCGCTGAAGCGCGGGTCGACGGGATAGGCGGCCTTCAGGAGCGGCCAGCTGCGCTCCTTGAACGACTCCTCGCTCGTGATCTTCTCTCCCGGCAGGTAGGTGTAGAACTCGTGGTTGCCCATCGAGCCGAACATCGCGCCGCCATAGTACTTCTTCACGAGGTCGAAGTTCGCCTGGCTCTGCCAGTCGATCAGGTCGCC
>CAMNLN010000192.1 GCA_946543025.1 uncultured Verrucomicrobiota bacterium | reverse complement strand
GGCGAACCGTACGGCGCTGGAGCAGGCCGTCGGCGCGCTCGTGCGTGCGCAGAACGAAGAGGGCGGCTGGGCGAACGCGCGCCTCAGCGCGCGGAACGTGGCTGCGCTCGCGGCGGCCACGAAGGCCGGGGTTGGCATGGCCGTGCCTGCGTATCGTCGCGGACGGCGCTACCTGCGCATGCACGGCATCGGCGAGATGACGGCGGCGGACATGGTACGCGACGCCAAGGAGGCGACCGGTCGCCTTTCGTCCGACGACGCGGGCCTCGCGTGCAGCGTCGCGCTCGCCGCGCGCCTGTAGTCCCGGATTATGGTATGATACGCGCATGACATTCCACCTGCATACCTACGGTTGCCAGATGAACGTGCGCGACAGCGAGGCCGTCGAGGCTCTGCTGTCGGCGGCAGGGCACGTGCGCGTCGAGAACGAGGCCGACGCGGAGCTTGTGATCGTGAACTCCTGCACCGTGCGCGACATGGCCGAGCGCAAGGCCGTGGGCAAGTGCGGCAACCTGATCGCAGCCAAGGAGGGGCGCGGACGGCAGAGCGAGTCGGGCGGCCGCGTGAAGGTCGTGGGACTCATGGGATGTGCCGTCAAGCGGCTGGGCGCGGATGTCTTCAAGGCCTTGCCGGGCCTCGACTTCGCCGTGGGGCCGCGTCGGTTCGGCATGATCCCGCGTCTGGTGGCGCGTTGCCTCGCGGGCGAGACGCGCATTCTCGAGCTGCCGGACGACGACGAGGTGCCGACGGGCATGGACGCGCATGGCGGCGGCGTTTCGTTCCAGAGCTACGTGACGATCCTGCTCGGTTGCGACAACCGCTGCAGCTACTGCATCGTCCCCGACGTGCGCGGGCACGAGTATTCGCGTCCCGCCCGGGAGGTGGTGGCCGAGGTGCGCGCGCTGGCGGCGCGCGGCGTGAAGGAAGTGTGTCTGCTCGGACAGAGCGTCCTGCGCTACGGCATGCGCAACAAGGCGTGGCTGCCCGACGATCCGCCCAGCCCCGGCGGCTACAAGGAGGCCTTTCCGCGCCTCCTTGAGGCGTTGAACGCCATTGACGGCCTCGCGCGCATCCGCTTCACGAGCGCGCACCCGAAGGGCTGCACGGACGAATTGGTACGCGCCTATGCGGAGTTCCCGAAGGTCTGCCGCCACTTGCACCTGCCCGTGCAGAGCGGCAGCGACCGCGTGCTGAAGGAGATGGGGCGCCACTACACGCGCGCCGAGTACCTGGCGGCGGTCGCGAAGCTGCGCGCGTTCGACCCGGAGTTTGCCGTGACGACCGACGTGATCGTGGGCTATCCCGGCGAGACGGAATCCGACTTCGAGGCCACGCGCTCGCTCATGGAGGAGGCGGGCTTCGACAACGCGTTCGTCTTCAAGTATTCGCCGCGCCCGGGCACACGCTCGGCGGCGTTGCCGGACGACGTGCCGACGGCGGAGAAGGAGCGGCGCGACCAGGTGCTGCTCGCAGATCAGCAGCTGCGCGGACAGGCGCGCAACGACCGCCTCGTGGGAACCGTGCGCGAAGTGCTGGCGGAAGGCCCGTCCCTCCGCAACGCCGTTCGCTGGAGCGGCCGCGACAGCGGCAACCGCATTGTCGTCTTCGAGCCGAAGGGGCCGCTCGCTGTCGGCGCGCCCGTCAACGTGCGCATCCGCGAAGCGCATCCGCAGATCCTGATCGGCGAGATCGCGTCGTCGTAATTGCTTTAGCCGAAGGAACGCAATGGAAACAAAAGACATCGGAGAAAAGAGATGAATAAACTTGGCAAGCTTGTTGTAGTCGCCTGCGTGGCGGGAGTATTGGCCGGGTGCTGCACGCCGTCGGACACGGCGTCGTCGCGTCCGCTCACGATGATGAGCTTCAACGTGCGCATCGGTTGCGGGCTGCACGATCCGTTCAAGCTGCCAAAAGGCAGCTTGGGGCATCTGCCGCAGTGCGCGGAGGTGATCAAGGCTGCGAATCCCGACTGGGTTGCCATCCAGGAGATCGACCGTTGCACGGACAGGGTGGGCGGCATGGATCAGACGGCCGCGCTTGCAAAACTCTGCGGGATGAAGGGGACCTTCGTCAAGAAGATCGAACGGCCCGGCGGCGACTACGGGCTCGCCATCCTCTCGAAGGAAGAGCCGATATCCGTCTCGAAGGTTCTGATGCCGGGTTCGTCGCACACGCGTTGCCTGGAGATCGTGGAGTTCAAGGACTATGTCGTGGCGTGTACGCACTTCCCGCTGAAGGAGGATTTCCGCGACCGTGCCGCCGAGATCGTGCGTGTCAACCTGGCCAATCTGGGGAAACCCGTCTTCATCGCCGGCGACTTCAACGCGCTGCCCGAATCCAACGCCATCGCGCTCATGAAGAAGGACTTCACGATCCTTTCCGACGCGACGCAACCGACGTTCCGCGCGGACAACCCTACGAGATGCATCGACTACATCATGGTCGATACGGCCCACGCGGATCGCGTCGAGGTTCTTTCGCGCAAGG
Organism: uncultured Verrucomicrobiota bacterium; assembly: GCA_946543025.1. Lineage (GTDB taxonomy): Bacteria > Verrucomicrobiota > Kiritimatiellia > RFP12 > UBA1067 > RUG572. The sequence goes on along the minus strand of CAMNLN010000192.1, from coordinate 4,319 downwards.
TGATCGCCGCCCCCGAAGCGACCGACCACTGCGCGCTCGTCGTGACGGCCAACCTCAAGAAGTGACGGCGCTTCAATCTTTTTCCCAACTACGAAGCGAGGATGTTCACGTAGAGCGGGCGCTGGCGGGCCAACGTGAAAAGTTTCGCGATATCGCGATTCGCGAGGCGGATGCAGCCGTGCGAGGCAGGGGTGCCGAGAAGCTGTTCCTGATTCGTTCCGTGCAGGTAGATGTAGCGCGCGCGGCTATCGACGGTTCCGCCCCTGTTGACTCCCTCTTCAAGGCCGTCCAGCCGGAGAATGCGCGAGAGAATCAAATCAGTCTCGCCGCCCGCGCGCCATTCTTCCGGGGAAAGAACACGCCCTTTTACTGGGCGGCGAGAAACGAACACCTGTCCAAGGGGAGCGTTCGCCCCATAGCGCGCGCAGACGCGATGCCAGCCAAGGGGCGTCTTGTTCGACCCGGCTTTCCCGCCGACGCCGGCACGCGCGGTAGAAACACGATATGTCGCGACGGCACGACCGCCCATCGCGACACACATTTGCTGCCGGGCGACCGAAACCGTCGCCACGACGGCGCGGGCCAAAAGACGAAGACCTTTCGGCATCCGCAAGGAGACTACTTGTTCTTGTGACGTTGCGCCTTCATCCGCTTGTCGTACTTGTGCTTCGACATTTTCTTCCGGCGCTTCTTCTTGATGGAACCCATCGTCGTCTCCTTGTTGGTTGTTTTTTTGGTTCTTCAGAAAATGACCTTGTTGAGCGGCAGCTCGATGATACCCGTGGCGCCGGCGTTGCGCAGGACGGGGATGAGGTCGCGGACCTTATGCTCCTCCACGACCGATTCGACGGCGAACCAGTCGGCGTCGTTGAGCTTGTTCACCGTCGGCGCATGCAGCGCGGGAAGGGCGGCGGTGATCTTCGCGAGGTTCTTGGCTGGCGCGTTGAGCTTCAGCAGCACGCGTTTCTGCGCGTCAAGGGCGCCGACGAGGAGCATCTTGAGCTGTTCCAGCTTTGCGCGTTTCGCCTTGTTCTTCCATGCCGCCTTGTTGGCGATGAAGCGGGTGGTGGAGGTGAGGATCGTATCCACGATGCGCAGGTTGTTTGCGCGAAGCGACGAACCGGTCTCGGTGAGATCGGCGATGGCGTCCACCAGCTCGGGGGCCTTTACCTCGGTGGCGCCCCAGCTGAACTCCACGTCGGCCTTCACGCCGTTCTTCTTGAGGTAGCGCTTGACAAGGCCGATCGCCTCGGTGGCGATGCGCTTGCCCTGCAGGTCCTTCACCGACTTGATCTTCGAGTCGTTCGGCACGGCGAGAACCCAGCGCACGGGGTTCGAGGTGGCCTTGGAGTAGTTGAGCTCGCAGATTTCCTGCACGTCGCTGCCGTTCTCGTACACCCAGTCGTAGCCGCAGATGCCGGCGTCGAGGAGCCCCAGCTCCACGTAGCGGCTCATCTCCTGCGGGCGCAACAGGCGGCACTTGATCTCCGGGTCATCGATCGACGGCACGTAGGAGCGCGACGAGCATGACACGTTGAACCCCGCGCGCTTGAACAGCGCGAAGGTCGATTCCTGAAGGCTGCCCTTCGGCAAACCAAGCACTATCGCCATAACTTGAAACTTTCCTTCTCCGGCGCCGAGACCTGTTCCCGGCAAACAGACGGGCAAATAGTCTATCAAATATGGCCGCAAAGCGCAAGCACCTGACAATCTCGCATCCGGGTCTCGCGCCGAAGGGGGCGCTATGTTATAATAGGGGGGTCATGGCACAGGAAGAACAGAAGGAGAAGCTGCTCGAGACCGAAGAGGTCAAGCAGCGCATCGAAAAGCTCCGCGCGTCCGTCGGGGAGATGGCGGCGTATATTGACGTCGAGGGGCGCCGGAAGCGGCTCGCGGAGCTGGAGGCCGAGCAGGCGTCGGGCGATTTCTGGAACGATCAGGCGAAAGCCAAGGAAGTCATCGCAAAGACGAACGCCGAGCGCGCGTACGTGAATCCGTTCGACGCGCTTTCCAAGACCGTCGAGGACGCGGGCGTGATGCTGGAGCTCGCCGAGATGGAGGAAGGTCCCGCCCAGCAGGCCGCGCTCAAGGACACGATGGCCGAGTGCGACAAGGCGGACGAGTTCTTCGGCAAGCTCCGCATGCAGTCGCTCCTCGGCGGCAAGTTCGACGCGAACAACGTCTTCGTGAAGCTTCACGCCGGCCAGGGCGGCACCGAGGCGTGCGACTGGGTGACGATGCTCTACCGCATGTACCAGCGCTATGCCGAGAGCCAGGGCTGGAAGATCGAGGAGTATGACCAGCAGCCGGGCGAAGAGGCCGGCCTGAAGGACGTCTACTTCCGCATCGAGGGACCCTACGCCTACGGCACGATGAAGGCCGAGCGCGGCATCCACCGCCTCGTGCGCATCTCGCCCTTCGACGCGAACAAGCGCCGCCAGACCTCGTTCGCGTCCGTCGAGACCGTGGCCGAGATCACCGAGGGCATCGACGTGGAGATCAAGGACGAGGACCTGCGCATCGACACCTATCGCAGCGGCGGCGCAGGCGGACAGCACGTCAACAAGACCGACTCCGCCGTACGCCTCACGCACCTTCCCACCGGCATCGTGGTGGCCTGCCAGAAGGAACGCTCGCAGCACATGAACAAGGAAAAGGCCATGAACATGCTGCGCGCCCAGCTCTACGAGTACTACGAGGACCAGAAGAAGGCCGAGATGGACCGTTTCTACGGCGCGAAGTCCGCCAACGGCTGGGGAAGCCAGATCCGCTCCTACGTGTTCTGTCCGTACACGATGGTGAAGGACCTGCGCACCGAGTACGAGACGAGCGACGTTGACGCCGTGATGGACGGCCACATCCAGCCCTTCATCGAGGCCTGGCTCCAGCAGCAGGCGGCGAAGAAGAGCTAGGCGACCTCGGCAAGTTGACGGCCTGGCAGCAAGAAAGGAGCGAGACCGTGGTTTCAAGAAGAAGCTTCATCGGGACGGCGGCGGCCTTTGGCGCGGCGACACGGCTGGACGCCGCCGAGACGGCGGCGAATCCGTTCCGGGCGGAAGACTACGCGGCGCTCAGGAAGCAGCTGCGCGCGTTCTATCCGCCGGACGGCCAGGGCGACAAGATGACGCCGCAGGATCCGCGGGCGCTCGCGAGCTACAAGCGCATCGAGGCCGACCTCACGGTCTGGTGCGCCGCCCATCCCGGCTACGACGCGCTCGACGTGCGCCGCGAATGCTACCTCGCGATGCGGAAACACTTCGTGCCGTTCCTCTTCACCGAGTCGCCGTTCTATTTCGAGGCCGGCGTGAACGGCGGCTGGGGCGGCGCGTGTCCGGGCCGGCTCGTGAACCGCCTTTGCTCGCGGTTTTACAAGGAACAGGCGCTCGTGCCGGACGAGGAGTTCCGCGTCCTGCGCGCGCGCAGCCGCGAGGCGCTGGCGCTCTGCTGCGGACCGTTCTCGGACGACATGCACCACGTGCCGCCGTTCCGCACGATTCTCGCCAAGGGCTTCGGCGGGGTGCGGGCCGAGACGGCCGCCGCGTTCGCCGCGTGCCCGAAGGACGATCCGCACGGAAAGAAGCAGCTGGAGACCGCGCTCGTGGGCCTCGACACGGTGCACGAGATACAGCTTGCCTTCGCGAAGGCCGCCGCCGACATGCTTGCGAGGACCGATCTCACGGATCGCCAGCGCCGCTGGATGCAGATGGCCGCCGAGGCGGCGAAGCGCTGTCCGTGGGAGCCGCCGAAGACGTTCTTCGAGGGTTTGGACACGCTCTGGTTCACGCGCGAGATACTTGGCTATCTCGACGGCACGAACCAGTTCTCGCTCGGCCGCCCCGACGCGATGCTCATCGATCTCTACAGGGCCGATCTCGCCGCCGGGCGCCTTTCCGCCGCCGAGGCGCGCGACCTCGTGGCGCACTTCCTCATCTTCGCCGACAGCCACTACGACGGCTACAAGACGCTCGACAGCTACAATGACCACGAGCTGGAGATACCCATGTCCCTTGGCGGTTGCGACAAGGACGGCAAGCCCGTCTGGAACGAGCTGACCGAGATGTTCCTCAACGCCCACCTCGGCTGCGACTGCGTGTTCCCCAAGTTGCACTGCCGCGTTGGCGCCGCCTATCCCGAGCCGTATCTGCGGAAGATCGGCGAGCTGCTGATCAGGAACCACGCCGTCTTCACGCTTCTGAACGACGACCGCTACGTGAAGCAGTACATGGACGAGGGCTTCTCGGCGGAGGACGCGCGGTCGTACGTCGGCGTCGGCTGCTGGAACGGCTTCATCGACTCCGTGATGGACGTGGACGAGGCGA
>CAMNLN010000191.1 GCA_946543025.1 uncultured Verrucomicrobiota bacterium | reverse complement strand
ATCGGCGCGCCCTCACAGACCCAGGATATTTCTAACCGCCCGCGCATAGACCGGCCCCATGTACATGAAGCCGTAGACGTTCGGGTGGCAGTGGTCGGTGGTGCAGTCGGAAGACTTGGGAAGCTGATCCACGCCCGAAAGGTAGTGGAGGTTCGCCCACTTCGCAGGGTCCTCCTCCTTGAGCTTGGAGAAGATTTTCCTGGAGATAACCTCCTGCGAGCGCGGTGCCGTCTTCTCCGTGCAGCCGCCGCAGAGCAGGATGGGCGTCTCGGGGCGCAGTTCCTTCAGCTTGCGCACGAACGGCTCGTAACGTTCCTCCACCATCTTCGCGGTCATGTTCCACTCGCAGTCGACGATGTAGAGCGCGGCGTCGATCTCCGCAAGGACATCCGCCATCGGCGGTTCCATCCTCCCCGCGCCCGGGAAGCCGAGGTTGACGAGTTCGACGTCAAGCTCCCGCGCCATGATTGACGTGAACGTCAGGCCAGGACGGTCGGCGCGGCCGCCGTGTACGATCGACGTGCCGTAGTGCACCACAGGCTTGGCGAGACGATGCGGCCGCGCGGGGTCAAAGCGGCACCCTTTCTTCACGCCAATCGAAAAGGCGAGCGGACTCACGCGCATCGGCAGGTAGACGAGGCACTCCGCGCCGGGCGCCCACGGCACACGCAACTCGCCTAACCCTGTCGCGACGTCCGGCGAACCTGCCAGGCGATGCTCCCACGTGCCGCCTGCCGAGCGCATGTACACGTCCACGCCCTGCGTCCCGTTCAGGGTGATTTGCGGATGCGGACGATATCCCTTCGGCACCTCCCAGCGCACGACCACCTCGTCGGAATCCGTCACGAAACGCACATTGACGTCGATCGACGTGTGAGACAGGTTCCATACGGCGTCCGGCACCACGCCCTTCCATTTCTCGGGCAAGCGCGAGTAGAGCGTCGACTGCGGAAATCCGCGCCCTTCCAGCGCAAGGGATTTTCCGTCGCGCCAGTCGTAGTCTCCCGTGACGGCCTTCGGCACGGGCCGGGCGGCGAAGCAGACGAACGAAACCGCCAGCGCACAGGCCAGCAGAACACGAACATGCAGACGATTCTCTTTCATGACGATTTCCTTTTTTCACTTCGCATATTCGACGCACCGAAGCTCGCGGATGACGGTAACGCGGATCATGCCGGGGAACGTCACGCGCGCCGAGATGTCGCGGCAAATCTCGCTGGCCAACTCGGCGGCCGCCTGGTCGCCGATCGCGGCCGGGTCCACCAGCACGCGCACGTCGCGCCCCGCCTGCACGGCGAAGACACCCGTCACGCCCGCGTGGGCGCGCGCGATCTTCTCAATCTCCTCCAAGCGCTGCACGTAATCGTTCACCGACTCCTGACGCGCGCCCGGACGCGCCGACGAGATGGCATCCGCCGCCGCGCACAAGACGCCGTACACGCCGCCGTCCGTACCCGGCTCGGCGTGATGCGCCGCCACGGCCGCGCAAACGTCCGCCGCCTCGCCGTGAGCCTTGAGACACTCGGCGCCCATCGCCGCGTGCGCGCCCTTGGCCGTCGCCGTCTGGGCCTTGCCGATATCGTGCAGAAATCCGATACGGCGCGCCTTGGCGGCGTCCAACCCCATCTCCGCCGCCATCGTCCCCATGAGGAGTGCCACCTCCACGGAATGACGCAGCACGTTCTGCGAAAATGACGTCCTGAACGCGAGCGAGCCCATCTGCTTCAGGATCTCAGCCGGCAGCCCCGCCACGCCCGCCTCTGCGGCGGCGGCCTCGCCTGCCTCCATGTTCGACTTCTCGACGGACCTCTGGGCCGCTGCGACAGCGGCCTCGATCGACGCGGGATGGATGCGGCCGTCCTCGATCAGCGCAACCAACGCGCGGCGCGCCACCTCGCGCCGATGCGGATCGAACGCCGAGAGCACGACCGTGTCCGGCGCATCGTCCAGCAGCAGCGTCACGCCCGTCGCCGCCTCGAACGCGCGCACGTTGCGGCCCTCGCGCCCGACGATGCGCCCTTTCATCTCAGGGGCCGGCAGCGGCACGGTCGACGTCGTCAGTTCGTTCACGTGCGCAACCGCACACCGCTGCACGGCGTCCGCGACGATTCGCGCCGCAATGGTCTCCCCCTGCTCGCGCGCCGCCTCCTGGATGCGGCGGGAAAGGATGGCCGCGTCATCGCGCAGTTCCGCGTTCGCCTGCCGCAGGATCTCCCGCCTCGCCTCCTCGTGCGTCATGCGCGCCAACGTTTTGAGGCGTTCGTCCGCAGCCTTCGCCTGGGCGGACGCCTCCTTGGCGGCCGCGTCCGCAGCGGCGGCCTTCGCGTTGACGGCCGTCTCGCGCGCGTCGAGCGAAGCGGCCTTGCGGTCGAGGTTCGCCTCGCGTTGCGTCTGGCGATCTTCCACGCCCTGCAATTCCTCGCGGCGTTTCTTCGTTGACGCCTCGAACGCCTCGCGCGCCTTCACCACGGCGGCTCGCGCCGCGATATCAGCCTCCTTCAGCCGCGCCTTGATCTCGCTTTCGGCCTCGTCCTCGCGCAGACGCATCCGCTTCTCGATCGCCTCCGCTTGCCACCGCCCCACCAGACCGCGCAGCGCGTAGCCGAGGAAGAGCCCCACCACCAGCAACGCGGCGATGATGAGAATCGCAACGCCGTCGGAAAGGCCTTCCCACGTCGAGCTTGAGAGCGCGAAAAGCGGCGAAGGACGAATGGCGAATGACGAAAGGTGAGGGCAAGTGAACATCTTAGCCTCCAAGGGACTTGCGAAGGAGGGAGAAGAGGTAGGTACGCTCGCCGACGGGCAGAGAATCGAAGCTGTCCAGATGCGCGCGCATGTCCGCAACGCCCACGTCGAAGGCCACGCGCTCGGGCGACGTGTCGTCCGCCGCGAACGGGTAGCTCTTCTCGGCGATCCATTTGGCGATACGCCCTTCCGCGTCCTCCGCCGCGCGCGCCCGAAAGTGGTCGCGCAGGACGCGTCGCGCCGCGTCGAGGTAGGCTCGCACCTCGGGATGAAGTTCATCCATCACGAGCGCGTTCTCGGCCGCAAGCTCGCCGAAGCGAGCCGCAACGAGATAAGCGGTAAAGCTGTACGGCCAGCCGGGCCGGACGCCAGCCGGACGGTCATGCAGCGCGAAGCCGTCACGGCCGCAGAACACGAGTCGCCCCGTCCCCGGAAAGCGCCGCCGCCACTCGATGACCTCAAGCTTTGCAATCTGTCCGTTGCCGGCGTCGACCGTATAGTCCGTGCAACGACGCTGGACAATCACCGGCGAGACCGGCAAACCGCAGTAGTAGACCGCGACGTCCGGATATGCCTTCAGGTAGAGCGCAAACTTCGCCGCGAGCGTCTGCACGGCGGCCGACGCGTCCGCGAGCGCCTCCGCGTTCGCGTGAACGCCCGTCACGAACACCTCCGTCCCCGTGGCAGGCCCCGTTCCGTCGGCAGGCGTCACGTGGAAGACGCCCGGCTCTGTCGCATCGCCGGAGAGCACGTACGAGAGCAGGTCGCCGCCCGCGCGCATGGTGGTGCGCCACTCGACGTGACTTCCTAGCGCGAACGTCTTGAACCGGCCGCGCCCGTGGCGACCGTGCAGACGACGGTGGCGGGCAGAAGTCGTCGCGCCGTCCGCGCGCTTCCAGCTTCCGCCGAGCGAACCGAACGTCTCGTCGGCGCGCAGGATGTCGATGCCCGTACCGTCGTCCGTCACGCGAATCGCGTCGATGCCGCCGAGCGGATTCGTCACGAGGTCCACCCGCACGTCGCGCGCGTCCGCGTCAAGCGCGTTCCAGACGAGTTCCTCGACGGCTGCCAACGGCGAGGCGCTCGCAAGTGAGGCCACATGGTCGGCCCGTGCCTGGACATAGATGTCTTTTGTCATGGATTAACCCTTCAAGATGTCCATCGGCTCGACCGAAGGCGGCACGGCGGATGTCACCTTCTCGATGCGCTGGCGAATCGTCTCCAGCTCGGTCGTGCAGAAGGAGACGAGTCGCCGCCCCTCCTCGAAACGCTTCATCATCTCGTCCAGAGACAGGTCGCCGGACTCCATCTCGCCGACAAGCCGCTCAAGCTTCTTCAGCGCATCCTCGAAATTCTGTTTCTCGTCCGCCATCTCGTTCTCCATGCTCCGCCGGTTGACGGCTATTATACCACAATTTCGTCGTATTGCCGTTGACGCGACATGGCTGTTGCCGTAGGCCTCGTCCGCTTCCGCTCCACGGCTCTTGGACGCGTCATTCCTCGATGAGGACGCGGAAACCGACGTCGTAGACCTTCTGCCACGACTCGTAGCCCCACCGCCAGCTGGAGGTGGCGTCCTTCGGACGACTCGCGAAGCTACCGCCGCGCACCGTCCTGCGCGTCGCGTCGTACGCGCTCGCCGTCCATTCCGCCGCGTTGCCGTGCATGTCGTAGAGGCCCCAGAGGTTCGGCCGCGCCCGCCGCACATAGTTGAGCGAGAACGCGTCGTCCGTCCACTGCTCGTCATGCAGCGGGAAGTTCTGCTCCACCTTGTAGGGCTTGCGCGGACGAATCCGCCCAGGGCCGTCCCACCCCTCGTTCATCGACCAGCGAACCTGCTTGTCGGCGAGGTTCGCATACTTCGAGTAATCCTCTGCCAAACCACCCCAGGGGAAGGGCGTGTCCGTGCCGCAACGCGCGGCCCACTCCCACTCCTCCTCCGTCGGGAGACGCGCCGTCCGTCCCGTCTGCTTTCCCAACCACGCGCAGAACGCCGTCGCGTGCTCCCAGCTCACGCGCACCGCCGGCATGAGCCGGTGGTTGCCGATCCAGCCCGGCACGATGTGGTCCTTGCCAAACATGTCCTGGTAGCGCGAATCGTGCGCGGAATCAAAGGCGTGGTACTGGTCGTTCCGCACCTCGGTCTCGCCCAGCCAGAAGGCCTTCGCGACGGTCACCACGCGCTGTGTCTCGTTCGGACAGCCGTTCGTCGATCCCATCACGTAGATGCCCGCAGGAATGCGGCGGAACGTCATCGAGACGCCGTCCCCAAGCGACAGCGTCATTGTCGTCACCTGCGGCACGTCGTCCACGCCGCCCGTCTGCGCGTCGATCGCCGCCCGTTTCGAGAACGGCCAACCGGGAAGACGTAATTTAGTGGCGAGTGGTTGGCGGCTAGTGGCCGGTGGCTGGCGGCTCGCGGTTGATTCCTTTAATTGCTTTTCGACGAGCGCTTTGTAGCGGTCGTGCTCCGCCTCGGGATCGTCGGTAACGTTGGCGTAGCGGGAGGTGAGGGCGATGCGGCGCGCGATCTGGTTGGTGCAGGCCATTGAATAGCGGTCCGTCTTGAACGCCGGCGGATTCCACTTGCCGAAGAACGGCACGTTCAGGTCACCCCACTCGTGGAACTTCAGAAGCTCCGCCGCCGTCAGCCTCACGCCGTGGTGCCCCTTCTCCAGCATTTGGAGGAGCGGACTGGTGGACACATGGTAGTCGAGCGGTTCCAGGACGGGAATCTCCGACTCGGGTCCGGGCCGACGCATGTAAGGATGGAGCTTGCGGTAAGCCGCTTCAGGCGATTCGAGCTTGTGGCAGGAATTGCAGTTCTTCACGACCACGGGCCACAGCTCGTTCGCAAAGCCCCACGGACGCAGACCGTCGCCGTCTGTCGGCTTGATCTGCTGGATCTCGCCTTTGAAATACTTTTCGTCGGCGATCGTGCGCTTCGTGTGAATGGACGAACGGTTGTCCTCGTGGCAGCCCGTGCAGCTCACGCGCTCGCCGGGCATGCCCACCGTCCAGCTGCGCATCAGCTGGAGGGCGCGCCCTTCGCCGTCGAGCGGCTGGAAGGAGACCGGGGTGTTGGCCGGCATCTCGAAGCAGATGCTGCCGTCCTTCTCGACGTCCACCGTGCCGAGGATGCGCTTGACGTCCCAGCCGGACTCCACGCGGTCGAGGCCCGTCATGGAATGCCCGCCCGTCTTGTGGTAGTTGAAGTGGTAGGAGAAGACGCGCAGCTTCTTCGCCGTCCCGCGCGGCACGCCCGCGAGGCCGGGGCCGTTGTAGATGTCGGCGATGTGCACGGAACAGGTCTTCTTGCCCTTCTCGCTGCGGTCGGGGATGACGGGCGGGCGCTTCCGGGCGGCAAAAGGAATCGGCTCGGCGTAGATGCCGTCCGGATATTCCGCGACGAGGGTGACATTGTCGAACGTGTCCACGAGGTAAATGCCCACGAGCCCGTCCGGCGCCGTCTTTGCGTTCACGAGATGGTACTTCGCGCTGAGGGGCCACGGATAGCCGAAGTACGGCTTGCCGCGCGCGAACTGGTTCTCCACGAACGGGTCGCACACGTCGCCGTCCACGTCCTTGCCGTAGCCGGTGAACTCATGCACGAGGCCCGTCTTTTCCTTCGGGAAAACCTTGGGCATCACGCGCATGGGGAGTGCGAGGTCGGGCGTCCATTCGCGGTCGGGCGGATCGAACGTGAACGGATAGGCGCGCGCCAGAGTCGGGTCGCACAGGCAGAAGCGTCCCAGCTCGCTGCGGCAGTGGTGCCCGCCGGTGAACATCGAGATGAGATGCGGCTCGCCCGGCACGCTGCGCGCGTTCGAGAAGAACGGCGGCGAGTAGGTGCCCGAGCCCCACAGCGCGAGCTGGCCCACGCCGTCCGGGTTCATCGTCATCAGCTCGCGCGCGAAGAAGTGCGCGAGGTCCGAATACTCCCAGCGCGTGAACATCACACGGCCGTCATGCGTGACGGTGGGCGTGAAGTCGCTGTCCTGCTCGAACGTGAGCTGGCGCGTCTCGCCCGTCTTGCGGTCCACGCGGTAGAGCACGCACATCGGGTAGTTGCCGTCCTCGCACGGCAG
>CAMNLN010000190.1 GCA_946543025.1 uncultured Verrucomicrobiota bacterium | reverse complement strand
CGTTCAGCATCGCCGTGGACATACCGACGGTTCGGCACGGAATTCACGCCGAAAATCCACGACAACCGCGAATAGTCCGAGACGTCCAACGTCTCCTGATCGTGATCGATGTCGTACTTCAGCGCATGGATACCGTACCTTACCGCAGGGCGTTGCGGCCGCGCATCGCGTCCGGCACCTCGTAGCCCAGGATGGAGAGGATGGTCGGCGCCGTGTCGGCCAGCAAGACGGGCTCGACAAGGCGCTTGCCCTTCACGGGCGCGCCCGAGACGAGGAACGGGATATCGAAGCAGTTCAGGTTCGCGAGGCCGTGCTTCGTCCCCTCGCCGCCATGGTCGGCCACGAGCATGAACACCGTGTCCTCCCACATCCCGGCCTTCTTCACGCCTTCGACGATGCGGCCGATGTTCTCGTCCACGCGCACGCAGGCGTTCGTAAACTTTTCGCTGCCCCAGCCGTAGCCGTGGCCGAGAGAATCGACCTGTCCCTGGTAGAAGAGGATCAGCTTCGGCTTGTGCGCCAGCTGCTTCAGGCCCTCGTCGATCACGCTTTTGTCGCGCGGGGGATACTCGTCGCGTCCGGGGCCGGAGAAGTGCCGCACGAAACTTGCCGTGTTCGTGTTCTGGCAATGGCCGATGCCGTCCCACGTGTAGAGGCTCGCCGTGTAGGCGGCGGGATCCTGCCGACGAATCTCGCTGAAGACGCACGGCAGCCGGCCGCCATCGAGCGCGGCGGGAGGCGGCGGCACGTCCGGCTTCGCGCTGTTCCAGTTTCGGTAGCCGTGCACCTCCGTCACCGTGCCGAAGAACGCCGTCGCCCAGTTGATCGCCGACGACGTGGGGTACGAGTCACCGCCCGTCGCGTACAGTCCGCCGTCGCGCAGCGCCCTCAGGTTCGGCATCTTGTCCCACGGGATCCACCGCGCGCCGAATCCGTCCACGCCGATCAGCACCACGTGCTTCGCGATAGGTGCGTTCGGGGAAGCGGCACTCGTGCCGCTTCGTCCGCAATCATTGCCGCAAACACATCCGCCGCACAGCGCAACCGCTGCCACGGCGACCATGAGAGGCACATGAAGCAGTAGAAAGAACTCGCGCGTCCGATAGGGCTGACGTTCCTCCGCCAGCCGCGGACGGCGCTGGAACGCCGTCCCTACCGGTTCTTGCAAGCCTTAGCTGTTCTTGGGTCTTTTATTTTGTTTCATCATTTGTCCTCTATTCTTCATCTCACGATAATCGTCATGCCGCCGTCGAACGGACGCTCCGCGCCGCCGCCGGCGAGGAGGTACAAGTTGGAGTTGCGGAAGTAGGTTTCCGTCACGTTGTCCCACAACGCCGCGCCGCCAGTTACGGGATCCTTCACCGGCACGAGGTCGCGCACGGGCTTGTACGTGCCGTCCTGCTGCTTGACGCCCAGCTTCAAGCCGCGGCAACGCGCCTTGACAGGATAACGGTACTGCCCGTCTTCATTGATGGCGAAGAGATGAAGCGGCAAGCCAAGGACGACATTGGCGGCATCGGAGATAGACCGTGTGCCCAGGTGGTTCCAACCACCGCCTGCGCCTCGCTCCCACACCGTGATGCTCTGCGCCCCCTGATCCAGTCGCGAGGCAATCTTGTAGGTGACGTCCTTCACTATGGGAACAGGGCTGTCGCCCGAATCGCGGGCCGTCCACCGGGTATGGTTGTAGTGGTACGCATGTTGCGTTTCAACCAGCTTGCCTGATTCGTAGACGGAATAGGTGCTGTACGGGAAGAACCGGACCGGATCATTGTTTCCGTCAACATAAGAAAAACTCCGCGCGCCGAGAAGCCCCCGTTCGTTAGGAATCGTCACCCAGTCCATCGTCGTTTCCATCTCCAGTCCGGCGTTCGCCATGACGCCCAGGTCGACATAGTCGTAGTCTCCGTCCGACACGACGTAGTCGATGCGCGTCTTTGGCCGCGAAACGACGCGCAGCGTGTTCGTGACGGCACCGACCCAACCGGCGGCGACATCGAACTCCGCCGTCCCGATCTGCCGATAGACGCGCTCTGCCACCCGGTCGTAAAGTCCCGCGTAGGCCACGCCGCTTGAATTGGTCGCCACTACCGGCACGAAGTCGCGCAGCAGCTCGTCGCCGTCCCAGATTTTTGTGGCATAGATGAGGCACTTCGACGCGCATGTCGGCGTGCCCATCTTGTTGTTCGCCAGAAGATAAAGCGTATTGGTCGTTGCGATCTCGCCGGTCAGGTACGGCTCGCCTTCCTTGTGCAGTTCCGCCGGCTCGCCGCCGTTCCTGCTGACGGTCACGGACTGATAGCCGTCCTGGAGGTCGGTCTTGATGACATAACGCACGTCGAGATGGGTAGATGTCAGCACGTCGTTCGTCGGGGCGACGACGTTGATGTCGGCCTTCTCCGGAAGTTTTCCGTATGCGTAGCGAAACGCGCTTTCGTAGTGATAGGCCATGTAGAAGCGCATGTCGCCGGTCGTGCCGCGACAGCTGAGAATGGCGTGGTCGCCCGAGTATTCGCGTATGCCCACGTCCACCTCGCTCTTGAGCCCGCTCTTGCCCCAGACGCGCGTGTCGAACCACTGCCTGCCGTTGCCCCAGATCCACTTCACGAAATCGAGCGGCTTGTCGAGCACGGGGCCGGCGACGAACGCACTGTCGCCGTAGGAATAGGAAATGGTACCGTGTACCTTGTCGTAGAGTCCGGCGCGACCGCCCTTGATGCAGGGCAGGTAGTGGCGGATGAGGTCGAGTTCGCCGGTCTCGGCGTTCTTCTTCCAGATCTTCAGCTCGTAGAGCTTGCCCTCACCGTACCATTTGGGCTCGCCACCGTAGTTGGTGGCGAAAACATAGAGCGTGCGATGCAGGTTGACGACGCCGTTCGTCGCATATTTCGTCCAATCGGCCGCGCTGAACGTCTTCCTGCCGTTCTGGACGACTTCGAGCGAGTTGGTGTCGGTCATGTCAGTGACGATCTCGTAGCGCTGGCCGCTCACGAACTTAAACGAACCGCTCGGATTGCCGCGCTGCTTAAGGCCGTAGCCGAAGAACGGCTTGCTGTTGTACATGTGGCACATGAAGATGCGCGAACGGTTGTCCGATACAGTGGTGACAGGATCGGCGGCGTCGAGGAAACCCCAGTCGGTGGTGTCGCCGCCGAAGTTTCCCATCTCCAGGTCAATCCTCGCCTTCAGGCCGGTCTCGGCGTTGACTTCCGTGTCGATGTATTGACTGCCGTCCGCCTCGATGTAGTCGAGAAGCGCGTCCGGCTCTTCGGTGACGGTATTGGCGCGGGCACAGACGCCGACGCACAGCGCGGCCGCCGCGACGGCGGCCCTGAGAAATATTTTCCTTTGGATTTTCATTTGATTCTCTTTAGGGCAGAAGACAGGCGACAAAGGACAGCGATTTCCCCACTGTCCTTCGTCCTCGTATCCGATGCCCGTCAACTCTTTTAACCCTTCAACAACCGCTGCGCGGCGAGCGCGATGTCCGCCACACGATTGTCGCCGCCCTCGCGCTCGATCGCGAACGCGCCCTGGTAGCCAGCCGCCTCGAGCGCGCCAAGGAACGCGGCCTGGTTCACCTCGCCGTCGCCCCACGGCACCTCGGTGCCCCACGTGCCGGGCGTCTTCGTCTTGATCGCGTCCTTCACGTGGATGTGGCGGATCCACGGCGCGAGCGTCTTCGCCGCCTCCACCGGATCGCCCTTCCCGTAGAGAATCATGTTGGCCGGATCGAAGTTAACGCCCGCGCCCGGCATGGACGAAAGGAAGTGAGCCAGGTCCTCGGCCGTCTCCTGCCCGGTCTCGAACGCCACCGGCACACCCGCCTCGCCGCACGTGTCGACGATAAACTTCACGCGCTCGGTGTACTTCTTGAGCGCCACCGGGTCGCTCTCGTCCAGGAAGCCCGCGTGCAGCGCGAGGAGCGGCGACTTCAGCTCGGCCGACAGCTTCGCGCCCGCGCGCACGATCTTCTTGTTCGCCTCCCACACGTCGTCTGGCACCACGCCGCCCGTCTTCTTGATCGTCTCCAGCGTAGAATAGTCCTCCTGCGGGAAGCCGATCATCGTGGCGGAAAGCACCCACTCCCCGGTCGCGATCCGCTCCTTGACCTTCTCCAGCGAGGCGGCGCTTTCGCCGGCCCCGTGGCGGGACTCGCCTTCGAGGAACGGCTGGAGCGCCAGGTGTATCCGCTTCAGGCCGAGCTTCTTCATCTCGGCCGCCACCGAGTCCATCGGCAGACGGAACGACCAGCTGCAGACGCCGAGCCTGTCGGCCGTCATGTAGGTTTTCGACTCGCATCCAGACAGCATCTGCGCGCCCGATGCGGCAAGCGCGCCCTCGATAAACGTTCTGCGGCTCATGTTCATGTCCTCATTATATCACAAATCAGCGGCTCGCGGCTCACCGGAACAGGAACAGCGTCCCGGCACCGTTCACCGCCACAGCGGCAGGTTCGCTCGCGGCCGAATGGCCGGACGCGTCCCACGCGATCACGTCGTACGTCGCCGTGTCCCGCGCGTCCGTCGGCACGTCGTACGCGGCCGCCGTCGCGCCATCGATCGCGACGCCGTTCTTCCGCCATTGGTAGCGCGCCGCGTTTGGCGCGTAAGCCGTGAGCGTCAAGGAATCGCCCACCAGCACGGACGCCCCTTGCGGCTGGAGTGTGAACACGAGGCCGTCCGCCGCCGTCCGCACGAAGACGTAGAGGTCGCGCGTCGGGAACTGCGCGGCGTTGTGGACGAACGTCCAGTCCTTGTGCTTCGAGGTCGCCGCCGGGCAGTTGCCGATGCCGACGCCGGGGCTGCCCGGCTTGGCGGTTCCGTTGCTCAGGTGGCCGCCCAGCTCGTCCACGACAAACACGGTCTTGCCGCCCAGGTAGTCGTGCACCTGGAGCGAACAGTACGTGTCGCCCTCGGTCTGCGAACCGTTGGAATCGCCGAAGTCGTAGACGCTACCGTCCGCGCCGGGAATCCCCTTCGCGCTCGCGGTGCCGTAGCTCGCGGTGAAAAACTCGATGTTGCCGTGCGGGAAGCTGCCCGTCCGGAGGTCGGGCGCCGTGCCGCCCGTATGGCCGCTCGCCACGAAAAGGTTGTCCACGTAGCACTGCCACGTGTTCGCGCGGCGCACGCAGGGGATGCCGATCTTCGACGCGTCGTCCGTCCACGCGTCCATCGAGGCCCACACCCACTGTTCGTCGCCGTTCGTCCCCACGAGGTGCAGCGCGTAGGCCACGCGATCGAACCCGAAGTAGCGGAAGCGCGTCTCGTCCTGCACGTACGGCGCGCCGTGCATGCCGCAGTACGAATTCGCCGTCGGCGGCGTGAACTTGTACACGAGCTCGTAGTCGCCGACCTCCGGCACGTTCGCCGCGTTCAGCACGGCGGGCAGCTGTCCGTCCGGCACGGTGAACGACTTGGCCGCGATTCCGGAACGGCCGGGCAGCTGCACCACGAGCGTATCGTTCGTGCCGGCGGCCAGCGGCGCCGCGAGCGTGAGGATCGCTTCGCGCCGATCGATGGCCGAGCGTTCGATGCCCGCGATCTTCGTCCTCGTGTTCAGCAGCAGGTACATGGCCGGATCGAGCAGCGCGTCCGAGGGCTCGTCCGAGAATTCGGCGCAGATGCGCCGCCCGCCCAGCTCGGCCACGGCGTTCACGAACGTCGGTTCCTGCGTCGGCGCCGGCCCTTCCTGCACGAGGACGTACAGCGTCCGCGTCGAGTAGCGCGCGGCGTTGTCGGCGAACGTGTAGTCGGGATGGACGGTCACCGTGCTGCTGGGATAGTCCGCCTGCTTCGCGTTGCCGAAGCCGAGGCCGACCACGCGGTTGCCGAGCGAGCTGGCCGTCACGGAGAAGACCATCTGCAACGCGCCCCAGTTCGCGACTTGCAGGCTGCCCCACGTGCCGCCCGTGATTTGGTCGTCCCAGTCGTAGACCGAAGTCGCCCCCGGGAGTCCCAGCGTCGATGCCGTGGCGATCGAACGGAAGATGAACTCGATGGAGCCGGTCTGGATGCCGTCTCCCTCCACGATGCCGCGCTCCGCCTTGACGTTCGGGCTCACGCGCACATTCAGGTTCGCGATGCGGGACTGTATCTCCTGCGCCTGGTTCGTGGGGAACGTGAACCGGTCCAGATCCTGCGAGAAGGCGTCGAAGCTCGTCCAGGCCCACTGCGCCTCCCCGCCGCCGGCGGGCACGAGTTCCATGTAGTACGCGACGCGGCGGATGGACTTGCCCGCGTGCGCGGCGCGGTTGTCCACCACGTGCTGCGCCGTCCAGTTCGCAGGATCCTGCACGTACATGTTCCGCTCGGGGATCGCCACCTTGTAGAGGAGCGAGTAGTCCTTCGCCTCGGCCACGTTCGCGCGGATGTCCGCCGGCGCCTCGACGGCGGGCGTCGCGGCGGGCCGCACCATCACGTAGAGGAGACGGCGGCGCGTAGCGGCGATGGACCAGTCGCTGTTGCTGGTATTGACCCAGTCGGGATGGCCCGTGCCCGTCGTGTTGTTGCCGATGCCAAGCGTTGTCCACCAATCGTAGCTCTTCGTGAACGCATTGTAGGCCCAGATGGTCTGCCGCGCCTCGTAGTTGTGCACCTGCATGGATCCCCAGGCGCCGTTCGTGCGCTGGTCGCCGAAGTCGTACTTGGAACCGTCGGCGTTCGGCACGTTGTAGGCGTTCGCAGATGAAAAGCCCTCGTACCAGAACTCGATGTAGCCGCCGGCCATTCCCGTGCCGGTCTGGACGCCGCTCACGTTCGAGGCCACGTCGAGGTTCGAGACGAACGTGCCGTTGAACGAGCGCGCCGCCGTGTCGGGCACGCCAATCTTGTCCACGTCATGCGTCCAGGCGTCGA
>CAMNLN010000189.1 GCA_946543025.1 uncultured Verrucomicrobiota bacterium | reverse complement strand
TCCGAGAATATTCATCGCACCGTTACCAGAACTTCCACCACGCCTTCTTCACCGGCTCCACGCCCCCCGCCTCCTTGTACAACTCTTTCACGCGCGCCGCGCCCGCCACGTCGGGATCAAGCATGATCTCGTGCATGTTGAACTCGAACACGTCCGGAAGGCTCCAGAATTCGGTACGGACGAAAGCGTCCTGCGTGGTGCGGTGAAGCGTGATGACCTCGCCCGACGGCAACACGGAAACCTTCGGGCGCGTATCGCTCAGGTACGGCCCCAGGTCTGTCGTCGTCCATGCGCGCGTGGAAAGTCCCGCGTCCTTCGCCTTCAGGAAAAGATGTTCCATCTTGTCGCGTCCCCAGTGGACAAGCTCAAACTCGCGCCGCAGCCCTTCCTTGTTCGCGAACATCTGCACCGCGCCGCCGCACCGCAGCCCTGGCACCACGTTGAACGACTTCAACGAGCTCTCGTAGCGCATCCGCTTGTGGATCAGGACGGCCCGCACGAAATAGCGCGTCGACTCGAGAATCGGGAAATGCTCCGCCAGGTAGACGTCGAGGATCTGCCCCTCGCCCGAAAGGAGGGCGAACGGCTCGACGTACGGCTTGTCCGAGGTCTTTTCGAACTGGTGACGGTCGCTGGCACGGTAAAGTTCAATGATCAGACGGTCCGGCGCAGTCGGTCCGCGCGCGTCGATTGGGTCCGGAGAGGCGTTCGCCACGTCGATGACGGCCCTGATACGCTCGCCCTCGATGTAGTCGCCCTTCTGAAGATCCATCGTCACGGTCAACTCGCTCAGCTTTTCCGCAGCGACAACCGGCGTAAAGCCAAGGGCTGCGAGGATCAAAAGGATGCATGTCTGTCGTTTCATGCGAATAGTATATCATATCCTCGGACGACTCAGCACGTCACCTTCAGGCCGTCGCAGGCGGGACGGATCGGACGCGGCAGGAGGCGCAGCCACTCGGCATGAGTCAGGTCGTGGCACATGTGCGTAATGTAGCCGCGCCGGGGCGCGATCGCCTTCATATAGGCAAGCGCCTTCTCCAGCGTCAGGTGCGTCGGATGGGGGCGGACGCGCAAGCAGTCGAGCACCATTATGTCTACGCCCCGCAACTTCCGCACCACGCGATCTGGCAACTCGCAACAGTCCGGCACGTAGGCGGCGCGCTTCCCGTCCGCCTCGATCAGGTAGCCGTTTGTGCGCGGGCCGCCATGCTCCACGGGGAGCGGCGTCAGCCTGACGCTGCCGATGCGGAACATGCGCGTCACCGGGCGGAAGTCGATCATCGGACGGTAGAGACCCAGCTTGTTCGCCTTCGTGGTGATGTAGGGGAAAAGACGGCGCATCGCCTCCACCGTCTCAGGCGCGGCGTAGCAACGCAGCACGGTCTTTCCGTTGAGCGTGTTGAAGCGGCGCACGTCGTCGAAGCCGGCAATGTGGTCCATGTGCGCGTGCGTAAGCACCACGGCGTCTACCTTCGTGATCTTCAGCTCAAGGCAGGCGAGGCGGAACTCGGGCGGCGTGTCAATCACGAACGCCGTCTCGCCGGCACGCACATACACGCCCGACCTGCGACGCTTGTCGCGCGGGTCGGACGAGGTACAGACGTGACACGGACAACCGATCTGCGGCACGCCAACCGACGTGCCCGTACCGAGAAACTGGATGCTTAACGACATATTAGACTTGCAAACGCGGCATTCTCCGGCATAGAGTCGCCAACCGCAGCCGATCACTTCTCCAACAGCACAGACGCAATCCAGAGCATCGGCGCCTGGCCGTGGGGATCGCCGTTCACGCGCGGGCGGTCGAAGTAGTACTGCAGATCGTCCTTCTTGCCGGTGCCCACGCACACGTCGGAGATGTTCGCGAACTCGTCGAGGCGGTCGCAAAGCGCGAGCCACGCCTTGCGGAACGCGGGGCCGTACGACTCCTTCGGCAGCCAGCCGCGCTTGACGCCCGTCACGAACGCGTACGCGAACATCGCCGAGCAGGAGGTCTCGCCCCAGTTGCGGGGATCGTCAGGACGGTCCACGAGCTGGTTCCAGAGTCCGTCCGCGCGCTGGAAGCGGAGGAGCGTCTCCATCATCAGGCGGTAGCCGGCCATGATGCGCGCACGGTATTCGCTGTCCTCCGGCAGCCGATCAAGGACGAGCGCCATGCCGGCCGCCATCCAGCCATCGCCGCGCCCCCACACGTACCGCACGTCGGGCGCGTGGTAGAAGAGCCCCTTCGCGGGTCCTTCCTTGAGCTGGAGCTCGTCGAGGTAGAGGCACATCTCGCGCGCGGTGCGCTCGATATAGACGCGGTTGCCCGTGGCGCGGTAGGCCTGGCTCTGGAGCACCGTGATCATGTACATGTCATCGATCCAAAGACGCGTCTGCGGCGTGTACCCGCCCTTCCAGAACTCCTCCTGCTTTTCGCGCGGCAGGGCGTGGCGCTCCTTCACCGTGCCGTCGCAGGGCGGCGTCCATTGCGTATCGGCGTAGTAGTTGCCGAGCGCAAGGTACTTCGGCTCCTTCGTGCCGAGGTAGATCTCGTAGGGGAGCGCGCCGAAAATCGTGTCGTCCACATGGTACGGACGCGAGCAGCAGAAGCTCAGCTTGCCGCCCGGCAGGAAGTCGTCGAAGAGGCGCACGAGCTTCTCTTCGCGCGTCTTGTCGCCACGCAGACGCGCGCACTCGATCGCGTTCACCCACAGCGAGACGACGGAATACTGCACGCTGCGTTTCCAGCCGTAGCCTTTGTTGCCGCGATACCCCTGCGGATGGTAGTCCTCGGGGCGACCGCTCAGAAACTGGTCCGTAATGCGCGTAGAAATCGTGGCGGGATCCTTGCCCTCCGGCCAAGTCGCGCAACACGTGCCATCAGCACGCAAAGCGAACGGCTGCAACATGGCAGCTGTCACCAACAGGACTGACGACAGACGACAAACGGCATTCTGCGTTTTCATAGTTTCTCCACTGTCAACTCTTTAACTCTTCCGGTCCAGCACCACCATCGTCTCGAAACGGGCGGTGCGCGGGAACATGTCGAGCAGCTTCACGTAGCTGATCCTGTAGCTCTTCATCAAAGCGTTGAGGTCGCGCGCGAGCGTGGCCGGGTCGCACGACACGTAGACGATGCGCGGGGCGGGACGGTTCGCGAGCCACGGCGCCACGTTCGGCTCCAGCCCTCCGCGCGGCGGATCCACGATCACCGTGTGCTGCGGCCCCACCTTGATGCGGTTCAGGCTACCGCCCACGCGCTCGCAGAAGAAGCTCGCCTTCACGCCCAGCGCCTCCGCGTTGCGCTTCGCCGCCGCCACGGCGGAACGGCCGCTCTCAATACCGACCAATCGTCCTTGGGCGGGATGCGGGGCCGCGCAGCACAGCCCGAACACGCCGACGCCGCAGTAGAGGTCGAGGACATGCGGCGCGCGGTCCGCCGCCTCTTCATACGCCGCACGCACAAGCTTCGCCAGCCTGTCGCCCACCGCCGGATTCACCTGCCAGAAGCCGTCGGTGCTCACGCGAAACCGACGCCCGTCCGCCTGCTCGCGCAGCTCCAGATCGCGCGGCGGTTCGCCGAGCCACCATTTCACGCCGTCCAGCGGCGTCCAGCGGATCGTCACGTTGTCCGCTTCCTTGGCGGACTGCCGCACGGCGCGCGCGCCCTGCGTAAGGAGCGCGAACACGGACGAGCGAATCCCCGGCAGCGCCGCGTTGATCGCGGGGCAGGCGAGCGGGTCTTCCGTCACGTCGACCACGCGATGCTCAGGCTCCGCGCGGTAGCCCAGCAGCCACTTCCCCTGCCGCTTCTCCGTATGGTACGTCACCTTGTTGCGGTAATTGAGGGGCTGGGGCGACGGAATCACTTCGAGCGGCAGCACGGTGGGCGCAACCTTCCACAGGAAGTTCTCCAGCTGGTCTTGCTTGAGGCGCAGCTCGCCCGCGTACGAAACCGGCGCGTAGACCATGCCCGGCACCGTGGGGCCGACATCCTTCACGCGGTCGGGCGAGGGCGTCTCCACCTCCACGAGGCGCGTCGTCACGTAGTTCTTCTTCTCCGCGAGGATCTCCGCGCGCACGGTCTCGCCCGCGAACGCGCCCGGCACGAACGCCACGCGCCCGCTGCCCATGCGGCCGAGGCCGTCCCCGCCGTACACGTTCTTCTCGATCTTCAGCGTCACCGTCATGTCAGCGGCCCAGCCCTTCGCATGATCAGGTGCAGGGAGTGCCCGCGCCGGCAGACGCGAACGGCGAAAGGATACCGCCCGAGACGCCCGGCTCGCCCGCGAAGAGGATCATCCCTTCCGAGACGCCCACGCTCATCTTGCGCGGCGCAAGGTTGGCCACGAACACGACCTCCTTGCCGACGAGCACGGCGGGGTCGGGATACGCTCCTCGGATGCCGCTGAAGATCGTGCGCTTCCCGAGCGCGCCCGCGTCCAGCTCGAACTTGAGCAGCTTCGAGGACTTCGGCACCGTCTCGCACGAAAGCACCGTGCCCACGCGAAGGTCGAGCTTCTCGAAGTCAGGGAAGGCGATTTCTTCCTTGAGCGGGCTAGAGCCCGCCTCGACGACATTGGGTTTTTGCTTGTTTTTGCTCGCGCGGCTCTCGTGGGCCACCTCGCCGCTGGAGGCGGGCTTCACCTTTGCGGCCTCCACCATCGCCTCCACCTGCTTCGCGTCGATGCGCGTGGCGAGATACTCGTATTTTCCGATGGTCTGCCCTTCCAGCGTCTTGGCCGCGTCAGACCATGCCCAGGCTTTCTCGCCGAAGAGTGCGGCGGCCTTCTCCGCGTAGGCGGGGAGGATGGGCTTGAGGTAGATGGCGAGGATGCGGAACACGTTGAGGATCGCGGTGAGCGTCACGCGCGTGGTCTCCGCGTCCGTCTTGATGGTGAGCCACGGCTGGCGGCGGTCGAAGTACTCGTTCGCCGCGTCCGCAATCTTCGCCACCTCCACGGGCACCTGCGAGAAGCGGCGCGCCTCGTAGTGGGCGGCGATCGCCTCGGCGCGGGACTGCGCGAGCTCGACAAGCTTGCGCCCCTCGTCGTCGAGCGTACCGAGCGTACCGCCGAGCGCGGGCTTGTTCAGCATCTGCGCGCCCCGCGAGGCGAGGTTCGTGATCTTGCCCACGAGATCGGAGTTCACGCGCTGGACGAAGTCCGTCAGGTTGAGGTCCATGTCGTCCGTCGTGCCGGAAAGCTTGCAGGCGTAGTAGTAGCGCAGCGCGGCGGCGGGCAAGTGGTCGAGGTACGTGCGCGCGTTCACGAACGTGCCCTTGGACTTCGACATCTTTTCGCCGTTGACCGTGAGGAAGCCGTGCACGAACACCTTGTTGGGCGTCTTCACGCCCGCCACGTGCAGCATCCCCGGCCAGAACAGGCAGTGGAAGCGGATGATGTCTTTTCCGATGAAGTGGTAGAGTTCCGTGGGAGGGACACGCTCCTGGGCGTCCGGTCCCGGCCACCAGGCGTTGATGTCCTGGCCGTTCTTCGCGCACCAGTTGGCGAGCGAAGCGCGGTAGCCGATGGGCGCGTCCACCCATACGTAGAAGAACTTGCCGGGACGGCCGGGAATCTCGAAGCCGAAGTACGGCGCGTCGCGACTGATGCACCAGCCGCGCAGCGGCTCGTCGAACCATTCCAGCAGCTTGTTCGAAACGTCGCTCGTAGTATGCTCGGGCAGCCAGGCGCGCAGGTAGTCCTTGAACGGCTCCAGCTCGAAGTAAAGGTGCTCGCTCTCCTTGACCACCGGGGTCGCGCCGCACGTGGTACAGACCGGGCTACCCAACTCCTCGGCCGCGTAGGTGCTGCCGCACTTGTCGCAGCTGTCGCCGTACTGGTTCTCGGCGCCGCACTTCGGGCAGGACCCCTTCACGAAGCGGTCAGGAAGGAACATCTTGCACTTCTCGCAGTAGAGCTGGGGCGACTTCCGCACGGTGACCGCGCCGCTCTTCTCCATGGCGGCGAAGAACTGCTCGGAGAACATCTTGTTCTCGGGCGAGTTCGTGGTATAGTAGTTGTCAAACGCCACCTCGAAATCGGTGAAGTCCTTCAGGTGGAGCGCGTGGCTGCGCGCGATCAGCTCTTCAGGCGTGATGCCTTCCGCGCGCGCCCGGATCATGACGGGCGTGCCATGCGTGTCGTCCGCGCACACGTAGACGCACTCGTTTCCGCGCATCTTCTGAAAGCGGACCCAGAAGTCGGTCTGGATGTACTCGACCAGGTGGCCAAGGTGGATGTCCCCGTTCGCGTAGGGAAGCGCGCTCGTAACGACAATGCGGCGTTTTTCTGACATATTCAACTCTTCTCCTTCAAAACGCCGAACATTCTACCATAAATTCGGGGCAACGTCTCTCAACGAGATTTCCCGTTCGTCAAGCGAACTGTCGCATCCGCGCCGCAAATCGTGTATAATTCCCGCCACATACCGAAAGGACACGCACATGAGCAACCTGACACGCAGAAACTTCATCGGCGCCGCCGGCCTCGCCGCCGCCAGCCTTTCCCTTCGCGCCGAGGAGGCGACCGACCTCGACGCCTTCCAGAAGGAGCTCGACGCCATCACGCCGAAGGACTATACCGCCTTCCAGTTGCCGGGCATGGAGCTTTCCGACGCCGACCGACTCGCCGCCTACGCCGCGCGTCCCGGCCTCAAACGCTACGACGAGGCGTTCGACAAGGTCTTCGCCGAGATACAGTCCACGACGGTGACGGACAAGCCCGCCATCTGGTATGTCTACAACATGGGCGTGGTCGTCAAGACGCCTCAGGCGCTCTTCACCATCGACGTCAACCACCGCCAGGCCACGCGCCTCGAACCCAACCTCGACTTCGCGCTCATCACGCACAATCACCACGACCACTACAGCGACCGCTTCCTCGACGCGGTCGACCGCGCGGGCAAGACCGTGATCTCCAACTTCGACGACAACTACGGCGCGTATTTC
>CAMNLN010000188.1 GCA_946543025.1 uncultured Verrucomicrobiota bacterium | reverse complement strand
ACTCCGTGGGCGCGCCGCTCAAGAAGGGCCAGAAGGACGTCGCGTGGCCCTGCGCGAAGAACATCGACGACAAGTACATCACGCAGTTCCCCGAGGACGGCGAGATCTGGTCGTTCGGTTCGGGCTACGGCGGGAACGCGCTCCTCGGCAAGAAGTGCTTCGCGCTGCGCATCGCCTCGAAGCTCGCGAAGGACCAGGGCTGGATGGCCGAGCACATGCTCATCCTCACGCTCACCTCGCCCGAGAAGAAGCAGTACCACGTCACGGCGGCGTTCCCGTCCGCCTGCGGCAAGACGAACCTCGCCATGATGCTGCCGAAGCTCCCCGGCTGGAAGCTCCAGACGATCGGCGACGACATCGCGTGGCTCAAGCCGGGCGACGACGGCCGCCTGTACGCCATCAACCCGGAGAACGGCTTCTTCGGCGTCGCGCCGGGAACCTCGATGGACTCCAACCCGAACGCGCTCAAGAGCTGCAAGAAGGACACGATCTTCACGAACGTCGTCCTGACGCCCGACGGCGACATCTGGTGGGAGGACATGGGCGTCAAGGCCCCGAAGGAAGGCGTCGACTGGAAGGGCAATCCCTGCTACGTGTGCGCGGACGACCCGTACCGCATGGGCCCGAAGCCGGGCATGACCAAGGCCGAGATCAAGGCGATGGGCTACGTGGCCGCCCACAAGAACAGCCGCTTCACGGCGCCGGCCATCAACTGCCCGGTGCTTGACAAGGACGGCTTCAACGGCATCTTCAAGAAGAAGCCCACGGGCGTGCCGATCGACGCGATCCTCTTCGGCGGGCGCCGTCCCTCCACGATCCCGCTGGTGAACGAGGCCAAGAGCTGGACGCACGGCGTCTTCATGGGCTCCGCCGCCGGCTCCGAGGTCACCGCCGCCGTCATCTCCGACCAGATCGGCCAGGTGCGCCGCGACCCGATGGCCATGCTGCCGTTCTTCGGCTACAACGTGTGCGACTACTTCCAGCACTGGCTGGAGATGGAGCGCACCTCGGCCGACGCGACGAAGCTCCCGAAGATCTACTTCGTGAACTGGTTCCGCAAGGGCGAAGACGGCCGCTTCATGTGGCCCGGCTTCGGCGACAACAGCCGCGTCCTCAAGTGGATCTGCCAGCGCATCGAGGGCCAGGTGAAGGCCAACGAGACGCCGATCGGCAACATCCCGTTCGCGAAGGACATCGACCTCGCCAACAACGACGAGAAGGCCAAGTTCCACGTCGTCAAGGCCGACCTCGAGGAGATCCTGAAGGTCGACGTGGAAGGCTGGAAGAAGGAGATCGCCACGGTGGGCGCCTCCTACGACGAGTACGACAAGAAGCCCTCGAAGGACTCGAAGGAGGCCAACCTGGCCGCGCACCGCGTGCCGAAGGCCCTTCGCCAGGTCCTCGCGGACGTCACGGCCGCCCTCGCGAAGTAAGCTCCACCCCTGCGAGACACTAAAAACGGGTCGCCTCTCGCGAGGCGACCCGTTTGTTCTTTGTCGTGAGGTTTTATTTGAATAACGGCGGTTGACCATTACGGAACAATTCGATATACTTACATTGTCATTGCAGTCAATAGGAGAATGATTGATGCAGCAATCGCTTATTCAGATTCGGGTCGATCGTCCGTTGAAGGAGGATGTTTCGGCGATATTCGCATCTCTCGGCATCGACATATCCACGGCTGTGCGGATGTTCCTTCAGCGGTGCCGGCGCGTGAAGGGCATTCCGTTCGCGCTGACGATGCAGGATCCGCCCGCGTCGCCGCGAATCGGCATCGCAAAGGGGAAATGGGCCTTTCCTGCGGACTGGGAAGCGCAAGATAAGGCGCTGGACGCGGAGATCGCAAGGGATTTCTATGCGGATTCTCTTTGACACGCATGCGCTCATCTGGTTTCTGTCCGACAGCCCGCGGCTGCCGGCGGAAATCCGCGACTTGCTGCTGCGGGAAGGCTCGCGTCTTTTCTTCAGCTCGATCTCCATGCTGGAGATCGCCATCAAGCATGCGCTGAAGCCTGCGGCGATGCCGTGTGCGGCGGATGCGGTTTGTGCCGACGCGCTGGCCTCGGGCCTTGAGGAGATGCCATTTGTCTCTCGCCATGCGCAGGGGGTGGGCGCCTTGCCTTGGATTCACCGCGATCCGTTCGACAGGATGCTGGTGGCGCAGGCGCGGGCGGAAGGCATGCTTCTCTTGTCGCATGACGCGGATGTCATCCGCTACGGAGCGGGGGTTAAGGGTTTTTGAGGAGCGGGAAATGAAAAACATGGAGAAAATCTTCGGTCAGATTGCGATGCCGTGCTTTCGCAGGACGGGCATGGCGGCCCTGTGCGCGGCGATCGCATGGACGTTGCCGTCGCGCGCCATTACCTTCCACCGCAGCTTCAAGAACGGCTACCCGGCGGAGCTGAACGTCTCGAAGGAGGAGGCGAACGACGTCTTCTCGGTCAAGCGGGGGGGGGTGACCTACTCGAACGGGAGGGGGCGCGTGGTGGCGCAGTCGTCCGTCCGTACGCTCGAGGGCCGCGTGACGCGCGTCCTGGACGGCGACACGATCCGGGTGACGGACCGGGCGGGCGCGCACAAGGTTCGGCTCTTCCAGATCGACGCGCCGGAACTCGAGCAGGCGTACGGGCGCGAGGCGGCGGCGGCGCTCTTCAAGCGCATCGGCGGCAAGCTGGTGCGCGTGGAATGGACGGCGCAGGACACGGCCGGCTGGATCCTCGGCACGGTCTATCTCGACGACGAGGAGATCAATCTGCGGATGATCGAGGACGGGTGCGCGTGGCACGACCGGCGCACCGGCCCGGCGCCGCACTATTCGGCGGCGGAGAAGAAGGCGCGCGAGGCGAAGCTCGGCCTCTGGGCCGATCCCGCCGCCGTGAACCCGATGAACTTCCGCCGCGCGCAGCTGAAGAAAGGGCGGTAGATGCTCGATTTCCAGGACATTTCCGTCCATTACGGGCTGCAGGACGTCCTCTCGAACGTCAGCTTCCGCGTGAACAAGGGCGAGCGCGTGGGCGTGGTGGGGCCGAACGGCTCCGGAAAGTCCACGCTCTTCAAGATCATCCTCGGCGAGATGTCCGCCGACCATGGCGAGCTGATCGTCGAGGAGAGCCCGCGCATCGGCTCCACGCGCCAGAACCCGGCGCCGGACTCGCCGGACGAGACGCTGCTGGAGTACGCCCTGCGCGGCGTGCCCGGCTTCCACGAGCTGGACGCGCGGATGCGCGAGCTGGAGCAGAAGCTCGGTTCCGGCGACAAGGGCGTCCTCAAGGAGTACGGCGAGGTGCAGACCGCCTTCGAGCATCTGGGCGGCTACGACCTGGAGACGCGCGTGAAGGTGGCGCTCGGCGGCCTCGGCTTCTCGGTGGAGGAGTTCGCGAAGCCGTTCGCCTCGTTCTCCGGCGGCTGGCGGATGCGCGCGGAGCTGAGCCGCGTCCTCGCCTCGCATCCCGACCTCCTGCTCCTCGACGAGCCCTCGAACTACCTCGACCTCCCCGCCGTCGACTGGCTCCAGAAGTTCCTCAAGCAGTACCAGGGCACGCTCATGCTCATCTCGCACGACCGCTACCTGCTGCGGACCCTGACGGACGTCATCGTGGAGGTGGACGCCGGCACCTGCACGCGCTACGAGGGGAACCTCGACTGGTACCTGCGCGAGCGCGAACTCCGCTACCAGCAGCTCGTGCAGGCCAAGGCCAACCAGGACCACCACCGCGAGCAGCTGCAGCGGTTCGTGGACCGTTTCCGCGCGCAGGCCACGAAGGCCGCGCAGGCGCAGAGCCGCCAGAAGCTCATCGACAAGATCGACGAGGCGCGGATCGTCCTCCCCAAGCGCTACTCCCAGCGCGGCCGCCTGCGCCTCGCCGATCCGCCGCCGAGCGGGATCGAGATGTTCCGCTGCGAGGACATGTCGTTCAGCTACGACGGCGTGAAGAACGTCCTGCACGGCGTGACCTTCAACGTCACGCGCGGCGACAAGGTGGCGATCATCGGCTACAACGGCCTCGGCAAGACGACGCTCATGCGCCTCGTCGCCGGCACGCGTCGGCCGACGGCGGGCAAGGCGATCCTCGGGCACAACGTCGTCACGGGCTACCTCTCGCAGGAATTCGCCGAGACGATTCCGCCCGACGTGAGCGTCTACAAGGTCGCCAAGGCCGCCTGGCAGGGCGGGACGAACATTTCCGGCGAGAAGAACTTCCGCAACCAGCTGGGCGCGTTCGGCTTCGACGAGAACGACGTGGAGAAGCCGTCTGGCGTGCTCTCCGGCGGCGAGAAGATCCGCCTCGCGTTCCTGCGCCTTTTCCTCTCCGCGCCGAACTTCCTGCTCCTCGACGAGCCGACCACGCACCTTGACCTCGACGGTCGGCGCCTCCTGCAGGACGCGCTCCAGAAGTACAAGGGCACGATCCTGCTCGTCTCGCACGACATCGACTTCGTCCGCGCCGTGGCCACCTCCGTCATTGAGATCACGCCCGCCGGCGTGCGGTCGTTCCCCGGCGGCTACGACTACTACTGCGAGAAAAAGGCGCAGGCGGGAGGGGACATGTCGGGACCGGCGCCTTCGCGGGACGCGGCGTCCGGCCGGGGCGGCGCCCCCGCCGCCGCTCCCACCTCCAAGGAGCTTCGCCAGCAGCGCGCCGCCGCGCGCGCGAAGATCGCGCCCCGCGTGAAGGAGCTGAAGCGGATCGTCGAGACGAGCGAGAAGAAGATTGACGAGCTGCAGGCCGCCCTCGACGCGGCGAGCGAGGAGCTGTTCAACCCGAAGCCGACCACCGATTTCGCCGAGGCGAACCGCAAGGTCCGGACGCTCCAGTTCGAGATCGAGCGCTACACGGCGGACTGGGAGGCCGCCGCCACGGAGCTCGAGAACCTGACGCGGGACGCCGAGTGAGGGCCTCGGCCGGGACACGCCGACCTCTTCCGGCGGGATGTTTGCCAAGGGTGTTTTTTGCCGAAAAAAAGGGGGTGTAAATTGGCTAAAAAATTGACCAAAAAAAAACGCATAACTGCAATTTTCCGTTTGAAACGACGTCAGGAACGTGCTAGAATATTTCCTGACTTTTCACCCACTATGCTTACGAAGGGCGATAAAAGATGATGACAAAGATGAAAATGGCCGTCCTGATGGCGGTTACGATGCTGGTTTGCACCGCAACGGCCGGGGGGTCCCATGCCGTAGACCGCTTGAGCCGGCGCGGGGCGTCCGGCCGGATTGCCGTGCGCGCCGCAGGGAACCGCATTCCCGGAAACGCCGCAGTTTCTCTTACGCGTACGCGCGACGAGGGATTCAAGAGGCGCATCGCGGATGGCTTCGCGCGCCGGCGCAAGGGAAGCGAGGGAGAGGGGACTTCCCCGGGGCGGGGCCGTCCGCGTCTGCTCGCCGCCGCGCCTGCGGCAAAGAGCCCCAACGTGCTGGCGATGTACGACGTCTCGATCAGCGCCGACGGCCGGAAATGGCAGCCCGCCGCCGGCGAGCCCGTGCAGGTGACGGTGGAGCTGGACGAGCCGGTGACCGTGAAGGAAGGCGCGCCGCTGGGCGTCGTCCACCTTTCGGACGACGGCGAGGTGGAGGAACTTGACGCGTCCCGCTACGGTTTCACGTACGACGCCACACGCACGGCCGTCACGGCCTTCTGGTTCGACGCGACGGGCTTCTCCGTGTACGCGATCACGAAGGGCGAGACCCCCAAGACGGACAGCACCCCCGCCCGCCGCCTGTACGACTTCTACAGCCTCGACTTCAACACAAACTCTGTTACGTGGAACCAGTACGTGCGCCGCTACTTCACCACGATGGAGGGCAACACCACGTTCCGCCAGATCGTGAAGGACGGCGAGATGCTCGTTCGCCCCGAGGTGCTGCCGTCTCCGCTCGGCCGCACGTTCATGGGCTGGCATCTGTACGCCCCCGCCAAGGCGGGGCAGACCGTGGACGGCGTGACCTACGACGCCGAGGGCTACGCCACGACCAAGTTCGACTTCACGCAGCCGATCGTGTTCAACCCGGGAGAGACGGGCGAGAACGAGTATGTCCTGCGCGCCGTGTTCGACCGCGTGGGCTACGTGATCTTCCACGAGCAGCCGAGCGGCGACGACTGGCCGATCACCGCCGTGCGCCGCGGCGTCATGGAGGAAGTGGCGACGAACATCGTGGTCGAGGCCGGCGTGGAGAAGACGAACATCACGATGCAGGCGTCCGTGCCGATCTCCGACGTGAGGGTGACGTACGACGACACGTCCGACCGCCAGCCCGGCGAGGAAAACGCCAACACCACGCCGCGCATGATCTTCCGCGGCTGGTCGGCGGAAAAGGTGATGCCCGGCGCGACCACGAACGTCCTCGGCGGGCCGATCGAGCTCCTCGGCACCAACTACGTGTTCACGCGCACGAAGAACACGGAGGCGACGCCGCGCAACCTCTACCCCGTCTTCGTGAACATCAACTGGCTCGCGTTCTCCTCCGGCGAGACGGGCCAGGGCGCCACCTACATCCCGCCCCACTTCTTCTATGCGGACGAGGGCACGAACCGCTTCCCCGTTCCGTCCCGCACGGGCTACACCTTCGAGGGATGGTACACGAGCACGAACGCGCCTCGCGTGAAGGTGGTTGGCTCCGACAGCAACCTCGTCTCGACCGTCACGTCCGCGCAGCTCGCCAACTGGGGCGGCGTGATCAGCAACGGCATGCTGCGCCTCACGAAGGACACGACGCTCTACGCCAACTGGGAGCCCGCCCCGACGAAGTACACCGTCGTCGTCTGGCAGCAGAAGGCCACCGACGCCGCCAACCTCCCCGAGTCGCAGCGCACGTACAACTTCGTGGACAGCTACACGAACCTGGCTGAGTCCGCATCCGAGGTCAGCGTGGCGGACAAGTACAAGAACTGGGCCGGGCAGGCCTCGAACGCCGTTCATGCGGCAAGCTATGAGGGCTTCCATTTCGGCCA
>CAMNLN010000187.1 GCA_946543025.1 uncultured Verrucomicrobiota bacterium | reverse complement strand
GGACTCTTCCACATGGGCGTGAACATGTGGAGCGACCAGCCCGTGGACTCGTGGGGACCGTACAAGGGAGAGGAAGAGCTGTCGCTCGTCTGCAAGGCCGACCACCTCCGTTTCGACGAGGGCGTCTGGCGGCGCATCACCGCGCACATGGCCGAGTCCGGCATGAACCTCGTCCTCATCGACCTCGGCGAGGCGCTCAAATACGCCAGCCATCCGGAGCTCGCCGTCAAGGGCTCGTGGGAGATCGACCGTTTCCGCGCCGAACTCGCGCGTCTGCGCAAGATTGGCCTCGAACCGATTCCCAAGCTCAACTTTTCCACCGCCCACGACACCTGGCTCAAGGAGTACGAGCGCATGGTCTCCACGCCCGACTACTACCGCGTCTGCGGCGACCTTGTCCGCGAGGTGACGGAAATCTTCGACAAGCCCCGCTTCTTCCACATCGGCTACGACGAGGAGACGGCCGGCCACCAGCGAAAGTACGCCTACTCGATCGTACGCCAGGGCGAGCTCTGGTGGCACGACTTCCTCTTCTTCGTAAAGACGGTCGAATCGGCCGGCTCCCGCCCGTGGATCTGGAGCGACTTCTACTGGCACCACCCGCAGGAGTTCCTCGCCCGCATGCCCAAGAGCGTCCTCCAGAGCAACTGGTACTACGGCGAGTCCTTCGCCCTCGACGACGCCAACAAGCAACGCGCCCGCGTGCAGGCGTACGTCGACCTCGACAAGGCCGGCTTCGACCAGATCCCCACCGGCTCGAACTGGTCCAACGACGTGAACTTCGGCAAGACCGTGGAGTTCTGCGAGGCGAACCTCTCGAAGGACCGTCTGCTCGGCTACCTCACCGCGCCGTGGGTATTTACGCTTCCGAAGTTCGAGGCGCAGAACCTGCGCGCCATCGATCAGGTGGCCGCCGCGCGCAAGGCGATCAACGGCTAGCCACCGGTCATTTCCGAAACTCGACCACCGTGTAGGAATACGGCTTGAGGACGGGCGCGGCGCGGAACGCCGCCGTCACGTCCTTGGGCGAGACGCGGTCGGGGTCGTCCGGCGGGTTGCGCGTCTCGAGGCTCGGCGCGGAAAGCGACGTTGCCTTCATGAGCGTCAGGCCGGCCGCCCCGGCGAAGTCGAACGAGACGGGCTTCTCGGCGGCGGACGGGTTGCAGAGGTGCAGCACCACGGACTTCCCCTCGCGGTCGCGCGTCGCGGACACCGTCACGTCCGCGTCGTCCGTCTTGCCCGCCACGAGGAGGTCGCGGTGGTTCGCGCTCGCCATCTGCTGCGCCCAACCGCAAGGCTGGAGCCAAACCTTGTCCGGC
Organism: uncultured Verrucomicrobiota bacterium; assembly: GCA_946543025.1. GTDB lineage: Bacteria > Verrucomicrobiota > Kiritimatiellia > RFP12 > UBA1067 > RUG572. The sequence goes on along the minus strand of CAMNLN010000187.1, from coordinate 5,661 downwards.
GTGTAGAATATCTGCCCCTGGTCCCAGCCGTTGTCGTTCTGCGCGTACGCCTGGAGCGCGTTCGCGGGGCAGCTCGTGAGGAGGAACGGCCCCTGCTCGCGCGCGGCCTCCAGGTTGCGCACGTGGGCGAGGGCGCGCTTCATGTCGTGGATGTACGAGTTCTCCTCGAAGATCGCGGCCTTCATCGTCGTCTTCGGGTTGATGCGCGTGATCATCTCGCGGAACGCCGTGAGCGCGCGGCGCGTGCGGTCGCCGCACTTCACGTCGCCCGCGCCAACGTGGATGTCCCAGTACTCCACGTAGCCGTCCGTGAGCCGGAATGTCTCTTCCATCAGGTCCATGTGGTTCATCTGCCACATCACCGCGCCGGCGAAGACGAGCTTCGGGTTCGCCTTGCGCATGGCAGGCACGAGCCGACGGAGGTTCTCGCAGTAGCGGCGAACGTCAGCCATCACCGGCTTGCCGCCGGCAGGCGTGTAGCCGGCGCATTCCTCGTTGCCGATCTGCACGCAAATGAAGCCGTCGAAGCGCTTCAGCCAGTCGGCGAGCGCGACCGCGTCCTCCGTGGAATCGTAGGCATGGATCGAGAACGCGCACGGCAGCTTCAGCAGATCGGCCATCTGCGCGAACTCGCGCACCATGAACCCGCCCGAGCTGGTCGTGAACCAGAAGCCCTCGTACGGGCGTCGTTCGCCTTGCATGTTCTTGAGCAGGTAGTCGGGCGCGTTCACCATCGACCCTCCCCAGCGCAGGAACGTCAATCCTTCCTTCTTGAAGGCCTCGACGATGTCCTCGCGGCAACCCATCCGCCCGAACGCGTTCGTCGGCTCGTCCGTGAGATACACGTCGTCGATCCACATCTTGCCGCCGCCGGAGGCAAGGATGAGGAAGCGCGCCGCCGGATCCGTGACGTCGGGCGTCAGATCGAAATCCACCTTTCGCCAGCCGTCGCCGGCCGGCAGGGCAACCACTTTCGTCGCGTAGGTGATGCGCCCGTCCTGACGCTGGAGCTTCACCTCCAGGCTGCCGACCGCGCCGCGCGCGTAGAAGCGGCCCACCATCTTCTTGCCTTCCCGGCAAGGAACGCCCCAGCCGTTGAGTCCCCGGTTCGCGACGCCCGCCGTGCCGGCGTTGGGCATGAGCAGCTGGGACGCCTTCCCCCAGTGGGCGACGGACGTGTCACGCGCGAGAATGCCGCCGTCGGTGGATATGTCGGTCCACTGCCGCCCGCACGTCTTGTTGCCGCTGCCGCGCGGACTGTGCGGAATCACCTGCGGCGGCAGCACCTCCTCGAAGCTCTCGTCGTAGAGGCGCTGCGCGTCAAGCCCGCCGTAGATCTCGTGGTTGACGTCTTCCATGCCCGTGCCGTAGAGCGTGCGCGGCACCTCGGCCAGCACCTCGGCCACGTTGACCGTCACGTTCGCCGCGCGCGCGGGAAATGCCGCCCCAAGAGCAAGCGCCGCCAGCAGCAGCGTCGTACCCGTGCCATGTGTCGTCGTGTCGTTCATCTCGTCGTTTCCTTTCCTGTTAGCGAACTTCCTCCAGGCGCACGCCGTCGAACCAGGCCGTACCGGTGGAATTGAAGATGCGGAGCCAGAGATTGGCCTTGTAGCCCGGCACCTTGACGACGTCGTCGTTCGTGGTAAATTCGATTGACTGGTGGATCCAGTCCCGCGTACCGTTCCAGTAGGTCGCCGCCGGCATCCGCAGAGCCGAATACTTCTTCCCGTACTGTTCCACTTCCATGCACGCGCCGCTGCCGCCGCCTTTGGCGTCGCGCCGCTCCAGCTTGTCGGTCTTGAGGAAGTAGGAGAGACGGTACTTCGTGTTCGGCTTGAGCGCCGCGGCGCCGGTCAGGCGAAATCCCACGTAGACGCGTCCGTCGGCCACGAGTCCCACGGCCGTCCCGTCGCGCAGGGCCGTCTTGGGAAGCGACCACCCCTTCCAGTCCTCGCCCGATTCCACCACCACGCGTGCATCCTTCGCCGCCGCGCGGCGCGCCCGTTCCACGTCGGGCGAGAGCATGTCCATGAACTCCCTCTGGTGGCGCGCGGCGCGCTCGTACAGCTCCTCGCGGATCCAGGCGATGCGACGCGCCTCCAACGAATCGGGCGGCACGGCGGCGGCAGCCGACTGCAGGGCGCGGTTCAGTCCGTCCAGGAACGCGCGGGAATAGATTTTCTGCCAGAGGTCGATCTCGTTCGGGCCGTACAGCATCGGGCCGATCTCCGTCTCGCCGATCAGCGAGGGGACGGCGATCTCGCCGATCCACTTGCGTTCGAGGGCGTCGAAGAATCGTGCCATGTGCGGCGCGCCCGCGCCGAACATCAGCCGGTGGTGTTCGGCCAGCACCTGCTCCACGTCGATCTTCCCGTCCCAGGCGAGCTTCGAGAACACGTAGAAGTTGAGGTAGTTCTGCACGAGCGACTCGCCCACGTTCGACTCCACGAACGCCCCGTCGACGTACGGCTCGGCGAGCGCGTAGAACGTGGCGAACGCGCGTGGCGCCACCTGCGGCACGTCGCGCGCCTGAAGCCGTCCGTAGTTCTTCATGGGATATGTCCAGATCCACGAGACGGGGCGCCCGAGCTTCTCCGCCCACGCGCGGACGAATGCGATCTGCTTGTCGCGGATGTCGGGATGCGACTCCGACCACGGGCCGCCCACCGCCAGCACGACCTTGACGTTTTCCGGGATGTCGACGGACGGGATGTTGCGGTAGGTGCCGTACGCCATCTGCGAGACGCCGCCGTCGAGGCCCGCGTCCGTGATCGCCTTCGCGACGGCGACGGTGTTCGACCAGATGAGTTCCGTCGCGTAGCCGGAGGCGAGGGAAAAGTCGTCGGTGTTGAACATGCGCTGGCAGTTCTCGCACATGCAAGCGGACATGCCGTCCTGCGGCATGATGTCAACATACCGCTCGCCCTTGCGGATACGCGCGAGCGTGTCCTCGCGGAAGACGTCCCACACCTTCGACGTGTGGCAGAGCTGGCGTCCCATCCAGTTATGCTCGAACTTCGTGCCGACGCAGCGTGTGCCGTTCTTGCGCAGCTGGAAGTATTCGGGGTGGCTCTCGCTGAAGCGTTCCGCGATCTTGAACCTGTTCTGCCCGTGGCAGCACGGGATGCGGTCTGTCTCCTCGCGAAGGAGGAGCGAGTAGACGGCCTTGGCGCGCCGCTGCATCCGGGCGTCGTCGGGGGCGACGCCGGGATAAGGTCCGGCGCCGTGGAGATAGCAGTCGCGCCGGGCGAAGCGCGGCGTGACGGCGTACGTGCCTTCCGGCAGCCGGATGGAAGCGGCGGACGGAACGACCGTGCCGAGCTCGCCCGGGAAGTAGAAGCGTACGCCGACATGGCGGTCAAGGAATCCATAGACGCCGAAAAGCGTCGCGCGCTCAAAGTGGGAGACCCTTCCTTCGGCGATCTGGCGCGCCAGATCGCGTTGCGGATCGTCGCAGCCCGCGACATAGGCGCGATCGGGGCCGATCTGCACGCAGTAGGAGTCGCGCGATAGCGCCTCGGGCCGGAGTCCGGCCGCGCGGCTCCACGCGTTCGTTCCGAGGATGATCGAGTAGCGGCCTTCCGTGGGGGCCGTGACGAGCGGGATCGCGCGTCCGAGTACGCGCGAAAGGTAGTTCGTCATCTCGTCGGCGGCAAAGCGGACGGCCGACGGCGCGCCCGGAGCGATCGCCACCTCTGTGCCAGAACCCGTGATCTCCGCGGCCGGGAGCAGGCTGCCGAGGCAGGCTGTTAAACCGAGCAAGATCCGGCGCATGGCGTTTTTTCCCATCCGTCCGCCGCTCCCTACCGCACGGTGAAGATGCCGTAGTCGAACGGCGCGACGGCCTTGCCTTGGTAGTCAAAAGGCTTGTCGGTGTAGTTGCACACCACCTCTTCGCCGTTCGAATAGCGCGCGCGGAACACGTCGGGCGCGATCTCCTCGTGTTCCTCCAGGTATTCGAATTGCAGATGCTTAATCGCCTGCCAGCGGTCGTACATGCGCTTGATCGGCGCGAGGTCCTTGTAGTCCGTGTAGTAGAACATGGGCCGGCCGTTCAATTCGAACACCTTGAGCGTACGGCGCGCAGGCGTGTCGAGGTAGGTTGTCACGGCCTCGCTCCCGCGCACGGCATCCGTCTTGCCGCTGCCGGAGTCGCGCGCGCACGGCGCGTCGATCGTGGCGTAGAACGGGTTGCTCAGGATGATGCCGGAGTAGACCACGTGCCAGATGGGGAAATAGCCGTCCACGAGGTCCGTTTTCTTGCTGTGCCAGCCGGGGTAGCTGCTCACGTAGAGCGCGTTGTCGAGGATGGGCGCGCAGTGGTCGATGCCGCACTCGCTGCTGTAGCCGCCGAACGCCGCCCGCACCTTCTCGCCCACGCGAAGCTGCCACTCGCACATGGATCGGCGGTTGTTGGGGTGCTTCGGGTCGTGGCACACGCCGGGGAGGATCGCACTCGTCACGTCCACGTGGAAGAGCCCGTTCAGGCCCAGGTCCTTCTCGTCCGCGATGTCCTTGTCCACGTACTTGTTGCAGCACACCTCCCAGCAGGAACGGTAGACCTGCCCGCCGGGATAGACGGTGTACTTCAGCGGCTCGCCCCTCGCGTCCTTCGCCACGTCGGCGAGGTTCCAGCGCTTCGCGTTCCGGTAGAAGTTGTTCTGGTTGATGTGGCAGTTCATGCGATAGCCGAGCGACTTGCCGTAGGCGATGGCGTCGCGCATCCCCTTCTCGCCGCCAAAGCGCTCGTCGGCGGGGAAAAGGTCGGGGAACGGCCCGTCGTGCCCGCCCTGCTGAAAGCCGACCATGCACATCTCCGCCTTGTCGATGCCAATCTCCTTGAACCGGCGCATGATGTCCTTGAAGTCCTCGAACGTGTGCTCCACCAGAACGGGCGGCATGGCCTTCAGCCAATCCTCCTTCGTGGTCTTCGTGCGGTCGCAGCGGCCGAACTTGCAGCGGACGAAGAACGAGTCCGCCGCGTAGGCGAGGGCCGGGTTCCCCTTCACGCGCTCGTAGAGCGGCCGCACCGCGCCGCGTTCAATCTGCCAGTTGCGGTAAAGGCGACCCATGCCGGAGTAGGTGGCGTTCTCGCCCTCCAGCTCGTAGAAGTCCACCACCCAGTTCTCGTAAGGGGTGAAACCGATGTCGGCGACGTTGAGCGTGAGCGCAAGCGTGAACACGCCGCCCGCGACGGTGATGGCGTCCGTGCACTCGAGGCGCAGGCCCTTCACGATCGCGAACCAAGCCTTGTCCGCGGCCGTCTTCATGCCGAAGAACGGCATGCGCATGCGGCGCGAGGCGGCGGTCTCTCCCGACGCGCGCGTGAACCGGCCCCAGCGGCCGTCGTCGATCATCCACCAGCCGGGATCGCCGTTTATCCGCACGGCGGCGTCGTTCACGAGCGTGACGCGCGCAAGGCCGTCCGGCATGTCGATCGTCCGCAACTCGTAGCGCCACGCGCCGTCCTCCTGGCGGACGAGCGGCACGTGCCGCGTCTCGCTCTTCCCGTCCCTGTACGTCAGGCACACCGTCGCGCCGGCGAGAGGAGAAGCCGTCTCCGCCGCCCAAAGCGACGGAATGGCGAGAAAAGCAAAGGCAAGGAAGATTTTTTTCATGTCGGCATTGTATCACATGCCCGCCTCCGAACGCCAGCGAAAT
>CAMNLN010000186.1 GCA_946543025.1 uncultured Verrucomicrobiota bacterium | reverse complement strand
TAGAAGATGCTCTGCAACGGCGGCTCCTTGGTCTGAACGAAGAAATCGACCTTCTCCTTCAAATCAACGATTGCCCGATCATGTTGGGCGAGACGGCGATCCATCTTGTCTTCCAACTGGTTCATGCGAGCATTGAAGGAATATCCCCGCAAGAGATAGTCATGCAGTACCTTTGTCGCCCATTGCCGAAACTTCACCCCCAATATGGAATTAACGCGATACCCTACAGAGATAATAGCATCAAGGTTGTAGCAAGTGACCTTGCGTCTTACTTGCCGCGAACCTTCCATGCGAACTACCGAGAATTCCTCGGTAGTTGCCTCTCGTACCAATTCTCCCGCAGCATAGACATTCTTCAGATGTAAACCTACGTTGTCTGAACTACATCCAAACAAAGTCGCCATCTGACTTTGCGTCAGCCACACGGTCTCGTTTTCGACACGCACGTCCAGCCGGACGGTCTCGTTCGGCTGATAGACGACAATCTGGTTTTCGGCGGCATCCATGGTGATTTCTTGCGTGTGGATAGTATAGCAAAAATCGGCAGAGTTACGGTGGCGGTTCGGCGGGACGCCTCGCCCCACCAGCGGGACGCCTCGCCCTGCTACGAAAGAGCGCGGGCCTGTAGGCCCGCGCTTCGTTTCCAGGTTGTTTTCCCGGTTGTCTTGGTTGTTTCCCAAATCAACGGCCGCCACGGGGGCTGTCCCGGCGCGGCGGTCATGCGGGACGCGTGATTCGCCTACGCGAGCTCGCGTGCGAGGGCCTCCTCGCCGCGCACGGTGTAGTACTTCCTGAGCTTCAGCTTCGCCGCCGCCGCCGCGTCGCAGAAGAACCAGGCGTCGGGGTGCATCTGGAGCGCGCTCGCCGTACAGAACTGCGAGACGCCGCCCTCCACCGCGCCGGCCACGGCCGCCGCCTTGTTCACGCCGAACGCCAGCAGCACCACGCGCTTCGCCTCCATGATGGAGCCCACGCCCATCGAGAGCGCGTAGCGCGGCACGTCCGCCGCCTTCTTGAAGAAGCGCGAGTTGTCCTTCACCGTCTGGGGCGTGAGCGAGACGAGGCGCGTGCGGCTCGCGAGCGAGCTGCCCGGCTCGTTGAACGCGATGTGTCCGTCGGAGCCGATGCCGAGGACCTGCAGGTCGATGCCGCCCGCCGCCTTGATCGCCTTCTCGTACGCCGCGCACTCCTTCGCCGCGTCCTTCGCGAGGCCGTTCAGCACGTGCGTGGCCTTCTTCGCGATGTCGACGTGGTCGAACAGGTTCGTGTCCATGAAGTAGCGGTAGCTCTGGTCGTGCGTGGGCGGCAGGCCCCAGTACTCGTCCAGGTTCCAGCTGCGCACCTGCTTGAAGCTGATCTTCTTCGCCTTGTTGAGGGCGATCAGCTCCTTGTAGAGCGGAACCGGCGTGGAGCCGGTGGCGAGGCCGAGCACGGCCTTCGGGTTCTTCTTCACGAGCGCCGCCACGAGCGCCGCCGCCTTGCGGCTGGCCTCTTCCTTTGTCTTGCAGACGATGATTTCCATTTTTTCTTACTCCTTGACTGGTTGATTTTCCGAACGCTTAACGGTTGCCGATCCCGCGCCAGGCACTACTTCCTTACCTTGATGACGAGCTTCTTCACGCGCGTGGCGCCGTCGAGCGACTTGCAGGGCGCGTGCGCGCCGTAGGGCGGCACGAACACGCCGAAGTCGCCGGGCAGGAAGGTGTAGGCGCGCGTCTTACGGTCGAAGAGCGCGTAGTCCTTCGCCTCGTCGAAGTCCACCGCGGCGCGCTCCTTGGGCGTGAGCGCGAGGATGCCGATCGTCTCGGGGCCGTCCAGCGGGGCCTGGATGTCAATGTATTTTCCGTGGACCTCGGTGCGCTGCACGTCGCCGAACGGCGTGAGCTTCGCCTCCTGGATCATGGCCCACATGTTGTCGCCGTCGATCTCGTAGCGGCCGGGCTTGAGGCTCGCGAGGTCGGGGCGGCGCATGAACGCGAACGCCTTCGCGAAGCGCGGATGGTAGCCCTCGTACTTGGCGGAGTCCGCGATCTTGCCGGTGAAGAATATCGGCAGCGTCTCCTCGGCTTGGGCCGCCTCCGGCTGTTTCTTGCACGTGCCGCAGCCGGCCAGGGCCGCCAGCCCGCAGAGGGCCAGCATCTTCGTTGAAAGCAGGTTCATGCGTTTGTTCATTGAAATATTCCTTTCATGAATTGGCGGAAATTATACCACAAACCCGCGCCGGTCTTCAAATGCATCCCGCGGACGAAAATTCTGAGCATTGACAAGACGGCCCGCAACCTTTACACTACCCGCGTTCGCCCGGAACAGGCGACGCAACCGAAGAGAAGAGAGGTACAGGCATTGTCGAACGAGTTTCTGGTATTTGACCACGTGACCAAGCGGTTTGGCGCGCTCACCGCCGTCAACGACGTCACCGTCACGATCAAGAAAGGCGAGTTCTTCTCGCTGCTCGGGCCGTCCGGCTGCGGCAAGACCACCCTGCTGCGGATGCTCGGCGGCTTCGAGCGCCCCGACTCCGGCCGCATCTACCTGGACGGCAAGGACATCACGGACGCCCCACCGAACCTGCGCCGCGTCCACACCGTCTTCCAGAACTACGCCCTTTTCCCCACGATGACCATCTGGGACAACATCGCCTTCTCCCTCCGCCTCGCGAAGAAGCCGAAAGCCGAGGTGGAGGAGTCCGTCGACGCGATCCTGCAGATGATCCAGATGGGCGACCACGCCTGGAAGTACCCCAGCCAGCTCTCCGGCGGACAGAAGCAGCGCGTGGCCATCGCGCGCGCGCTCGTGGACCATCCGCAGGTTCTCCTCCTCGACGAGCCGCTCGCCGCGCTCGACCTCAAGCTGCGCCAGCACATGCTCCTCGAGCTCGACACGATCCACGACCAGGTGGGCATCACCTTCATGTACGTGACGCACGACCAGGGCGAGGCCATGTCCCTCTCCGACCGCATCGCCGTCATGAACCGCGGCAAGGTGGAGCAGATCGACACGCCCGCCAAGATCTACGAGGCCCCCGTCTCCAGCTTCGTCGCCGCGTTCATCGGCGACACGAACTTCTTCGACGGCGAGATCGTCTCCATCGAGGGCGACTACTGCACGATCTCCTGTCCGGGCTTCGCTTCCATCAAGGCGTTCAACGACAAGAACCTCGCCGTCGGACAGAAGGTCCACCTCTCTGTCCGCCCCGAGAAGATCCGCGTCACCCTCAACCCGCCGCCGCCGGAAAAAGGCGCCGGGATCAACGTCTTCCAGAGTACCGTCACGGACGTCATCTACCAGGGCGTCTACACGAAGTACTGGCTGAAGAGCGGCGACCGCAGCGTCTCCGCCCTCAAGCCGCATTCCCGCTTCCTGCTCGACCAGGAGACCATCACCTGGAACGACACGGCCTACATGTGGTGGCATCCGGACGACGGCTACATGATCGAGAACTTCTCGGCGCTCGACGAATCCCTCATCCAGGCGCCGCCCCAGGCAAAGGGGAGTGATTAGTGGTTAGTGGCTAGTGGTTAGTGGCTAGTCGCTCGTGGCTAGTGGTTAGTAAAAGAACGTTCAACATTCAAGATTCAACTTCTTATGGCAACGATAACCGAATTGACTGCGGAAAACTTCGACCAGGCGATCGCGTCCGGCATCGCGCTCGTCGACTTCTGGGCCACCTGGTGCGGTCCCTGCAAAATTCTCGGCGCGCTCCTCGAATCGCAGGTCGCGCCCGCCCTCGACGGCGACGTGACGATCGGCAAGGTAAACATCGAAGAACAAGCCGACCTCGCCGTCCGCTTCGAGGTCCTCTCCGTCCCCACGCTGATTCTCTTCAAGGACGGCGAGCCCGTCGAAACCCTTGCCGGCATCCAGAAACCGGACGAACTCATCCAGAAAGTCAAAGAGCTAAAAAGTTAAAAGTCAGAAAGTCCTGCAATGACCCTGTTCGAAGAATTCCAAGCCCGCGGCCTCGTGGAGGCCGTCACCGACCCCGAAATCGCAAAGATGCTGGAGACGCCGCAGACGATCTATTGCGGCTTCGACCCGTCTGCATCCAGCCTGCAGGCCGGCAACCTCGTTTCGATCATGATGCTCCGCCGCCTGCAGCTCGCCGGCCACCGCGTCATCGCCCTCGTCGGCGGCGCGACGGGTCTCATCGGCGACCCCTCCGGCAAGAGCGCGGAGCGCAACATGCTGACGCTCGAGCAGGTTGCCGCCAACAAGGCCGGCATCCGCGAAAACCTCTCGCGCGTCCTCGATTTCGACGGTCCCAACGCCGCCCGCATGGTGGACAACTACGACTGGTACTCCGGCCTCTCCGCCATCGCGTTCCTCCGCGACGTGGCGATCAACTTCCGCGTTCCGCAGATGCTCGCCAAGGAGAGCGTCAAGAAGCGTCTCGAGGCGAGCGAGGGCGCGCTCACCTTCACCGAGTTCAGCTACCAGATCCTCCAGGGAAACGACTTCCTCCATCTCTTCGACACCTACGGCTGCACGATGGAGGTGGGCGGCGCCGACCAGTGGGGCAACATCACCGCCGGCACCGACCTCGTCCACCGCATGAGGGGCAAGACCGCCTACGGCCTCACCTTCCCGCTCCTGCTCGACGGCAGCGGCAAGAAGTTCGGCAAGAGCGAGGGCAACGCCATGTTCATGAGCGCGGAGAAAACCTCGATCTACGACTGGTACCAGTTCTTCCTCAGGTCGGACGACGCGGACGTCATCCGCTACCTGAAGGTGTTCTCGCTCCGTCCCCTTTCCGAAATCGCCGACCTGGAGGCGCAGATGAAGGCGCATCCCGAGGCCCGCATCCCCCAGAAGGCCCTCGCGGAGGAGCTGACGCGCCTCGTGCACGGCGAAGCCGGCCTCCAGACCGCGCTTGGCGCCACGCAGACGCTCTTCGGCGGCGACGTGTCGGGGAAGAGCGCCGACGAGCTGGAGACGATCTTCAAGGACGTGAAGAGCGCCGCCCTTCCCAAGGCGGACGTCGTCGGCAAGCCTGTCTTCGCCGTGGCCGCCGCCGCCGGGATGTTCAAGTCGAACGGCGAGGCGCGCCGCATGGCCCAGCAGGGCGGGCTTTCGATCAACGGCGCGAAGGCCGGCCCCGACCGCATCTTCGCCGAAGCCGACCTCGTCGACGGGCGCGTGGCCGTCCTGCGCAGCGGCAAGAAGAACCACTTCCTCCTGAAGATCGCCTAGCGGATGGTCTTGGCGAACTCGGCGAAGAACTCGGGATAGTCGCTCGTGAAGTGATCGAAGCCGATGTCCCAGAGCTTCTTGTGGACGTCCGCGTTCGTCCCCTCCGTCCATGTGACGGTCTGCGCCGAGACGCCATGCTTGTGCAGCAACTCGACCGCGCGCTTCAGGAACGGCGTGGACGGACAGAAAGGATCCTCCTTCGTGAGGTCCGTCCGCACGTGGATCTGGACCTGGTCGATGCCGTCGAAGCCGACGGCGGCCATCTCGTCGAGACGCTGCTGGACGAACGCCTCCGTCTTGGCGATGCTGGCCGGCTCGTTGTTCTTCGGGAAGTTCCCCAGCCAGACCATCGAGCGTCCCTTCGGCGCGATCTTCCGCCAGCGCGGGATGAGCTGCCACTTGGATGAGGTATAGTAGATCTGCTCGATCACGCCGAACTTCTCGGCCAGCTCCGCGATCAGCTCCGGCGGCGCGCCCTTCTCGTCCACGTACAGCAGGCGTTCCGGACGCCCCTTCATCGCCGCGAACACGGCTTCCATCGTGGCGAGGCGCGTGGTGCCGTATTCCGCGCCAAGGTAGGAGCCCGTGTCCACGTCCCTGATCTCTTCCCAGGTCAGGTCCTTGATCGGCGTCTTGGCCAGCTTGTCCGTGATGCCGCGCCCGATGCGCTTGAGCGTCCCGTCGTGCATGGCGATCGCCACGCCGTCCTTCGTCAGGCGCGCGTCCGCCTCCGGCGCGAAGCCGAGGCCCCAGCACCAGAGGAAGGTCTCGAGCGAGTTGTCGGGCCGCGACGCCTTGCCGCCTCCGCGATGGATCTGTGAGCGGTAGAGTCCCTTCTCGCGCGGAATCCACGCGGGCTTCTCCCACTGGCCGGCCAGCGCGGACATCGTGCCGGCGCACAGGATCGTCATGATCGTCTTCTTCATCGGTTCGTTCCTTTCGTCACTTTTCAGGCCGGTAGCGTCCAGCCGTCGCGGTAGGTGGTCTTGAGATAGTCGTTCGCCGCCGCGTCGTTCGTGACGCGGGTTCCGTCCCAGAGGAGCTTCTTTTTCCCGGCGCGCGCGGCCACGTTGCCGAGCAGCACCGTGGTGGCGAGCGGAACGGAATAGTCGAAGTTCGTGTTCGCCTCGCGTCCCTCGCGCACGGCGTTCAGGAACTCCATCACGTGTTCGTTCGCCTGGTAGCCGGCCTTGTTCTTGATGAAGTCCTGGCCGATTCCCTTCGGGAAGAAGCGGAGCGAGCTGTGGAAGCAGTGCCAGATCGCGCCCTTCGTGCCGATGAACACGCTCCCCATGAACGCGAGCGGCGCCTTTTCCAGGTTGTACTTCTTCTCGAACGCCAGGAGCGCGGGCGGGAAGTTCAGGTCCGAACGCTTCTTCAGGATGTTGTAGCAGCGCTCCATGTGGCTGACGGCGATCGGCACGCCGTCGCGGATGCCGTCGTACCAGTGCAGCGTCACGGGCGGCAGGTTGCCGCGCGCGGGATAGGTGAAGTCGATCGTGTCGCGGTAGGCCCACGCGCCCGGGCAGCCCCACGCCACCTCCTTCGCCTCCACGCTCGCAGGCGGTGTCGCCCCCAGGTCGAGCGCCCAGAACGGCGCGTCCATGATGTGCGTGCCCATGTTGCCGATCGAGCCGTTGCCGTAGCCGATCCAGCTGTGCCAATCGTGCGGATGCAGCCCCGTCCGTCCCTCGTGCGGACCGTAGAAATCGCATGTCGGCGCGGGACCGCACCAGATGTCCCAGTCCATGCCCTTCGGCGGCGGCGCGGCGGGCGGGCGGAAGAACATCGAGTTCACGCGGTCGGAGTAGCTGTACACCTCCGTCACGTCGC
>CAMNLN010000185.1 GCA_946543025.1 uncultured Verrucomicrobiota bacterium | reverse complement strand
ACCCTGCGTCCGCTCGGCCTCACGGCGGCGGGGCAGACGGTGAGCGCGCTCACGCACGTCTACGCCTCGACGAACGGACTCGTCGTCGACACCTCCCGCCTCGCGTCCAACGCGGAGTTCACGTTCACGCAGGCGATCGAGACCGATCCCGCGCTCGGCGGGGCGGCGGACGGCGGCCTCGTGAAGCGCGGGCAGGGTGTGCTGGCGCTCAGCTCGGCCAACAACACGTTCACGGGCCCGGCGCGCGTGGAGGGCGGCGTCCTGAAGGCGGGTGTCGCGAACGCGTTCGCGAACACGGTCGTCGAGCTGGCGGGCGGCAGTCTCGCCGTCGGGAGCGGTTCGGCCACGGTGGCCGGCCTTGCGGGCGGCGGATTGGTGCAGGGTGGAGACCTTATAGTGACGGGCGCGCTCGCGCCGGCGGCGGGCCGCGACGGCTACTTCTACCTGACGGGCGCGCTCGCGGTGGAGCAAGGCGCGGAGCTTGACGTCTCTGCGTTCGATGACGGCTCTCTCGCGCCAGGCGACAAGCTGTTTGTCGCCGCCGCGGAAGGTACGATCACGGTGCCGCCGACGCTCCGGCTTCGTCCGGCCTCGAAGCTCGCCATGTCTGGCTTGACGGCGAAGACATCCGTCGTGGACGGATGCCTCTACGCAACGATCTCTTCGAGCGGCACGACCCTCGTCTTCCGCTAGCGAATCGACACAGAAACTTTCCAAACATTCATATTAACAAGGCATTTCATTGTCTTTAATTCACTTTAGACAAAAATCGTCATTTTGAAACAAATCATGCTTGCCTTCTGCGACAAAATAATGTAGAATGTCACGCATCGTTACCCCAAAAAGGAATGATGACGCATGAAGAAGGTAAATCTGGCGATTCTGGCGAGTTTCTCGTCTTCCATGGCGTTTGCCGCCGGCTTCGCCCTGTATGAAGGTTCGGCGCGCGGCAACGCGCTCGGCGGCGCCCTGATGGGCAAGGCCGTGGACGCCTCGGCCAACTTCTACAACCCGGCGACCCTGAGCGACCTGACCAACACCGTCGTGACGGTAGGCATGACGACGGAGCATCCCACGGCGGACATGTATGTCGACGGGCGTTCCAGCCGCAAGATGGACCCAGGGGCGTTCGTGTTGCCACACGCGTATATCGCCCAGCCCCTTCCCTACGGCTTCACCTTCGGTCTGGGCGTCGCGCCGGAATACGGCCTCGGTACGCACTACCACAAGAACTGGTCGATGGCGTGGGACACGCGAGACACGACGATCAGGGGAATTTCCTTCAACCCCAACCTCTCTTACGCGGTCACCGAAGACTGGTCGGTTTCCGCCGGCATTCGCCTCATGTACTTTGACTTCGACCAGCACTCCGACCAGATGGCCGTGCAGGGCGGCAACAGCTACGGCACGGTCCGCGACCACCTCAAGGGCGACAACGGGATGACCGACTGGGGCTGGCAGCTTTCCTCGCGCTACAAGATTACCGAGAAGCTCTCGGCCGGCGTGATGTACAAGTCATTCATCGACTGCAAGATCAAGGGCTACAACCATACGAAGGTCGAGAAGTACGACGACTCGGCGATCGGCCCGCAGGTGCAGAAAGGCGTCGAGGCGGCGTTGGCCGCCGCTGGTGTTCCTGCCGGCACGCCGATGTATAATGCGTTGTACCGGCAGTACTATTCCCAAGCCTACGGCGCGGCCGTCGCCAACGCCCACAGCCAGGTGAATGAAGGAGCGGCGTCAGCCGACGGAGCGGCCTCGGCAAAGGTCCGTCTGCCGCAGTCGCTCACGTTTGGCCTGAACTACGACGTGACGGACGACCTCCACCTCGGCACGGCCGCCACCTGGACGGAGTGGTCGTGCATGGAGGAAATCAATTTCCGTCTTCCCGGCGACAACGACCGCACGGTGCCCCTTCGCTGGAACGACGCCTGGCGCATCGGCTTCGGAGCGGCCTACGACCTCACCGAAAGCCTGACGCTCATGGGCTCGTACATCTTCGACCAGGATCCCAGCCGCAGGTACTACGGCTCGTCCATGCTGCCGCCCGGCGACCGCCAGATCGCCACCGTCGGCCTCGGCTACGCATGGGGGAACTTCGACTTCTCCGTCAGCTACGGCCTCGTGTTCATGGGCGGCGACTCGCTCTTCATCCGCGACGGCACGGGCACCCGCCACAAGCTGGAGTCCTCCAACGGACTCTCCCACGCGGCCGCCGTCACGGTCAGCTACCGCTTCTGAGCCGACACGGCTTGTAAAGCCGTCCTCCGCAGCCGGACGCATCGTGTAAAGGCGGCGGCCCCAAATGCGCCCGTGCGCGACGCGTTCCGCGTTGGCACGGGTTTTGCTAGTCCTTTCGCCAACCGAAAGGACAGACATGAAAATCAAGAAACGGTACGTGATCCTGATGGGCCTTGTGGCGCTCGTAGCGGCGATTGGGGCGTTCTTTCCCGAGACGCCCGGCATTTGGGAGCCGGACGAGAAGTTCAACGCCGCGAACGTCGCGTGGATGATCACGGCGACGATCTTTGTGCTGATGATGACGCCCGGCCTCTCGTTCTTCTACGGCGGCATGGTGGGGCGCAAGAACGTCATCTCCACGATCCTCCAGAGCTTCATCGCGATGGGCATCATCTCGATGCTCTGGGTGGTGGTTGGATTCTCCCTCAGCTTCGGCGACGATGTGGGCGGACTCGGCCTGATCGGCAGCCCGGCCCAGTTCTTCATGTTCCGCGGCGTGGGCGCGAAGGTGAACGTGACGATCGCGCCGACCATCCCGCTCGCGCTCTTCGCGCTCTTCCAGATGAAATTCGCAATCATCACCCCGTCGCTCATCACGGGCGCGTTCGCGGAGCGCGTACGCTTCTCGGCGTACCTCGTCTTCATGATGCTCTTCTGCGTGTTCATCTACTGCCCGCTCGCACACTGGACATGGCATCCCGACGGCTTTCTTCACAATCTGATGGGCATCGGCATCCACGACTTCGCGGGCGGCATCGTCGTGCACGCCTCCTCCGGCGTGGCGGCGCTCGCAGGCGCGCTTTTCCTCGGCCGGCGCGCCAAGACGCCGGGCTCTCCGAGCCTGCCGGCGAACGTCCCCTTCGTCATCCTCGGCGCGGCGATGCTGTGGCTCGGCTGGTTCGGCTTCAACGGCGGCTCGTCGCTGGCGGCGGACGGCATCGCCGTCAAGGCGTTCCTCAACACGAACACCTCCGGCGCAACCGCCATGATGGCGTGGGTCCTCTTCGACTGCCTGCGCGGCCGCAAGCCGTCCGGCATGGGCGCGGCCGTGGGCGCGGTGGTCGGCCTCGTGGCGATCACGCCGTGCGCCGACGTCGTGACGGTAGGGCAGGCGTTCACGATCTCCTTCCTCACCACGCTCATCTGCAACGTGGCCGTCTACTGGAAGGCGCATTCGCGCGTGGACGACGCGCTCGACGTGTTCCCCACGCACGGCGTGGGCGGCATCGTGGCGACCATATTCACGGGCGTGTTCGCGAAGACCGGCCTGATCGCGTGGACGCAGGCGGGCTTCATGGAGTTCGTCGCCGCCGTGACGGGCGTCGCGATCGTCATCGCCTACACGTTCGTCGTCAGCATGATCCTCTACTGGTTCACGAACCGCATGATCCCGATGCGCGTCTCGACCGCCAGCGAGAACCTCGGCCTCGACGCCAGCCAGCACGACGAGGTCTACGCCCCCGCCTCGGCGTAGGCCCTTCGATCGACGCGCCGCTATGGCCTCCACGTTCACCTTGAAGAACCGACGGGCGGCGTTCGTGGGGCAAACCCACTCGCCCCGCGACCATCGCTTGGCCCACACCCGCACTGGAATGGTCATGTCGGCGCGATTGCCGCCGCCTATGGCATGTCATGAATTTTCCCAACTTCCCGCAAAAATTCACCAGTTCAGTTGCAACAAAGTCGGGTTGTGCCGTGACATTTTCGGCATACATGCTGATGAAGGGACTGCGGCGGAAAACGGCACGCCGTAAAAAAATCCCCCGCGGACGGCGGGGGTTTGGTATAATTTATGCCCCTTATGAACATCTTGAAGAAAATCTTTGGGACGAAGAACAGCCGCGACCTCAAGCGGCTCCGTCCGATCGTGGCCGAGATCAACCGCATTGAGGCCGAATACCAGGCCAAGAATTTCACCGACGAGGACTTCCCGCGCATGACCGCCGAGTTCAAGCGGCGCCTCGCCGAGAAGGAGGTCACGCTCGACGGGCTGCTGCCCGAGGCGTTCGCCCTCGTCAAGAACGCCTGCCGCCACCTCATGGGCACCACCGAGGAGGTGTGCGGACACACCCTGACATGGGACATGATTCCCTTCGACTGCCAGCTCGTGGGCGGCATCGTGCTCCATCAGGGCAAGATCGCCGAGATGCAGACCGGCGAAGGCAAGACGCTTGTCGCCACCCTTCCGCTCTACCTCAACGCGCTCGCCGGCAAGAACGTGCAGCTCGTGACGGTGAACGACTACCTCGCGCGCCGCGACGCCACGTGGATGGGCCATCTCTACAAGTACCTCGGACTCACCGTGGGCTGCATCCAGAACACGATGGACTCCGCCGAGCGCCGAGCGCAGTACGCCTGCGACATCACCTACGGCACCAACAGCGAGTTCGGCTTCGACTACCTGCGCGACAACGGCATGGCCGTGGAGCCCGACCAGGTGGTGCAGAACGGGCACCACTTCGCCATCGTCGACGAGGTAGACTCCATCCTCATCGACGAGGCGCGCACCCCTCTCATCATCAGCGGTCCCGCCACCGTCTCCACAAGCGCCCAGTACATCGCCATGAAGCCGCTCGTGGACGCCATCGTGCGCGTGCAGACGATGCAGTGCAACGACTTCATCTCCCAGGCCAAGAAGGCCCTCGCCGAGGGCGACGAGGAAGAGTGCAAGCGGAAGATCTACCAGGTCTACCACTCCATGCCGAAGCACAAGCAGATGCTCCACATGTTCGAGGACGCCAACATCCGCAAGCTGCACGAGGACGTGGAGCTCCAGATGCTCGGCGAGATGCGCAAGGAGGAAGGGATCCGCCTGCGCGAGGAGCTCTACTTCACGATCGACGAGCGTACGCGCGAGGTGGCGCTCACGGACAAGGGCTGCGACAAGATGAACCCGCAGGACCCGAAGATGTTCGTCATCCCCGACCTCGCCGGCGAGATGAGCCAGATCGACGGCGACAGGGAGATGTCCGCCGAGGACCGCGCCGAGCGCAAGCGCACGGTCCAGGCCGACTTCATGGAACGTTCCGCGCGCGTGCACGTGGTGAACCAGCTTCTGCGCGCCTACTGCCTCTACGAGCGCGACGTGGACTACGTGGTGCAGGACAACAACGTCTACATCGTGGACGAGTTCACGGGCCGCATCCTCCCCGGCCGCCGCTGGAGCGACGGCCTCCACCAGGCCGTCGAGGCCAAGGAAGGCGTCGAGATCGAGAAGGAAAGCCAGACGCTCGCCACGATCACCATCCAGAACTACTTCCGCCTCTACAAGAAACTCGCCGGCATGACCGGCACGGCCGAGACCGAGGCGCGCGAGTTCAAGGACATCTACAAGCTCGACGTGGTGGTGATTCCCACCAACCGCCCCATCCGCCGCATCGACGGCAACGACCAGATCTACCGTACGCAGCGCGAGAAGTACAAGGCCATCATCGCCGAGGTCCAGAAGCGTCATGCCGCCGGGCAGCCCGTCCTGCTCGGCACCGTGACGGTCGACACCTCCGAGGTCCTCTCCCGCCTCCTGAAGGTGGCGAAGATCCCGCACGAGGTGCTGAACGCCAAGAACCATGCGCGCGAGGCCGAGATCGTGATGCTCGCCGGCCAGCCTGGCGCCGTGACGATCGCCACGAACATGGCCGGCCGCGGCACGGACATCAAGCTCGGCCCCGGCGTCGTCTCGCTCCCGCCCGACGTGGTGAAGGGCCAGCTCCGCCTCGAGGACCGCCTGCCCGGCGAGCGGAAGACGATCCGCGAGCTCCTGATGGAC
Source organism: uncultured Verrucomicrobiota bacterium (assembly GCA_946543025.1). Classification (GTDB taxonomy): domain Bacteria; phylum Verrucomicrobiota; class Kiritimatiellia; order RFP12; family UBA1067; genus RUG572. The sequence continues at coordinate 1,064 of CAMNLN010000185.1, read as the reverse complement.
AAGCCGCAGGGACTGCACGTGATCGGGTCCGAGCGCCACGAGTCGCGGCGCATCGACCGCCAGCTGCGCGGCCGCTGCTCGCGCCAGGGCGACCCCGGCAGCTCGCAGTTCTTCATTTCCCTCGAGGACAACCTCATGCGCCTCTTCGGCTCGCAGAAGATCAGCGGCATCATGCTGCGCCTCGGCATGAAGGAGGGCGAGGTGATGGAGCACCGCTGGCTCAACAAGAGCGTAGAGACCGCCCAGCGGCGCGTGGAGCAGCAGCACTACGCCATCCGCAAGCGTACGCTCGAGTTCGACGACGTGATGAACAAGCAGCGTTCGATCATCTACGAGCTGCGCGGCACCATCCTCACGGGCACGCCGGAGGACGTGCACGGCACCATCCTCGACGTCTTCAACGACCTCGTCCTCTCGCAGGCCGAGCGATTCCTCTCCGATCCCAAGGGCGCCGGCATGGAGGACTTCCTGAACTGGCTTGGCGTCACGTTCCCCGTAACGGCGGGCGAGGACGATCTCAAGCCGTTCCTCGGCGAGCCGGGCAAGGCCGGCGAGTTCGTGTTCAACCTCGTCAAGGAGGCGTACGAGGCGAAGTGCGCCGCCGAGGATCCGCGTGTGCTGCCGTACATGGAGCGCGGCGTGTTCCTCAGCTGCATCGACCGCCAGTGGCAGGACTACCTGCGCGCGATGGACGACCTGCGCCACGGCGTGAGCCTCCGCTCCTACGGCCAGCGCGATCCGCTGATCGAGTACAAGCGCGAGGCGTTCAACATGTTCGAGAACCTGATGACCACCATCAAGACCGAGGTGGCCAACACGGAGTTCCGCGCGACGACCGCCATGAACATGCGTCGCATGCTCGCCGCCCAGCAGATGCAGATGCGGACGAACGCCGGCGCCTTCGACGAGGAGCAGGCCAACGACACCCCGCAACAGGTGGGACATGCCGCGCCCGCGCGGCCGAGCGCCCCCGCCCCGGATGCTTCCGCCCAAGGCAAGTCCGTCCAGGACGTGTTTGCGTCGATGATGAGCCAGGTGGCCGGGCGTCCCGTCCGCGCCGTCCG
>CAMNLN010000184.1 GCA_946543025.1 uncultured Verrucomicrobiota bacterium | reverse complement strand
GCGCGTTGATACGGCCCATGTTTTTTTGTATAATTGGCCGCATGAGAAATCCTTCGGCCTCTTTTTGCCGCGCAACGCTTGCGGCTGTCGCGGCGGTACTCATGTCGGAAACCGTTTTTGCCGATGGCGCGCGTTGCGGGCGTGTCGCGCTGCATACCTGGCTGACCTCCGCCGAGTTCAAGGATATTTCGGTGACAGCTGCGGACGGGCGGATGCTCTGGAACGGGCTGCCGGATCCCGCGACGAGTGGCGCGAGGGAAGGCAAGTGGGAGGTCGCCGGCGGCGTGCTGCGCCAAACGGACGCCACGGCCCGGAACACGGCCCTCGTGTTCGGCGAGGCATCGTGGACGGACTACACGCTCAAGGCCAGGGCGCGCAAGCTCGCCGGCAAGGAAGGGTTCATCGTCCACGTGCGCGAACGCGCGCCCGAGCAGTGCATCTACGCGAACTACGGCGGTTGGCACAACACGGCCCACGCGATCGAGACGAAGGGCGCATACGACTTCGCGACGCCCCGCCGCCTTGACGCGACCGCCTTCAAGCCGATTGAGGTCGGACGCTGGTACGACCTGGAGGTGTCATGCGTCGGTGACAAGGTGACGATGAAGCTTGACGGCGTGTGCCTCTTCACCGAGCAGGAGGTTCCGGAAATCACGTTCGATGCCTGTGAGAACAGGGTTGTCATCGATCCTTCGAAGGCGCGCTTCCCCGTCTCGGAAGACATGTGGGGCATTTTCTTCGAGGACATCGACTTTTCGCTCGACGGCGGCGTGTACGCCGAGCTCGTCCGCAACCGCAGCTTCGAGGACGGACCGATCGAGTGCAGGAAGCAGAAGACGATTGGCAGTTGGCATACCGTCGGTCCCGCCACGATCGAGCTCGACTCGTCGAAGCCGATTTCCGAGAAGAACCGCAACTGCGGCCGCGTCGACGCGCTGCCCGGCGGCGGCGTGGCGAACGACGGCTACTTCGGGATCGCCGTGAAGGACGGCGCGAAGTATCGGCTTTCCGTGGCGTTGCGCGGCGACGTGAAGGGGGGCGTCGGCGTTGCGCTCCAGTCGCTCGGCAAGACATTCGCAACCGGAGCGATCGTCGGCATCTGTCCCGAATGGAAGACGTTCGGCCTCACGCTCGAGGCGAAGGGGACGGACCCCGACGCGAAGCTCGTCTTCACCGCGCCGCAAGGCGGGACTTTCTACCTTGATTGCGTGTCGCTCTTCCCGTGCGACACCTACGGCACGAGCGGGCTCTTCCGCAAGGATCTCATGGAGCGGCTCGCCGCGCTGAAGCCGAGCTTCGTGCGCTTTCCCGGCGGCTGCTGGGTGGAGGGCAACACGATGGCCGAGGCGTACCGGTGGAAGCAGACGATCGGCAACGAGTGGGATCGCCGCACGCAATGGAACCTTTGGGGCTACTGGTCGGCGAACGGCGTCGGTTTCCACGAATACCTCGTCCTCTGCGAGGAACTCGGCGCGAAGGCACTTTTCTGCATCAACTGCGGCATGAGCCACAAGGAGACGGTGCCGCTCGACAAGATGGGCGAGTTCGTGCAGGACGCGCTCGACTGCATCGAATACGCGAACGGACCTGCGACCTCGAAGTGGGGCGCGGTGCGCGCGGCGAACGGACATCCCGCGCCGTTCAACCTCCGCTACCTCGAGATCGGCAACGAGAACGGCGGCGAGAAGTACTACGAGCGCTACGCGCTCATCCACGACGCGGTGCGGGCGAAGTATCCGGAGATCAAGATCGTGTCCGACGTGTGGCACGGTACGGTGAAGGGACGGCCGCAGCACATCCGCGACGAGCACTACTACAGGAGCCCCGACTGGTTCATGTCCGCCGGGGCGAAGCTCTACGACGACTACCCGCGCGGCGAGTTCGAGGTGTTCGTGGGCGAGTACGCCGTCACGCGGGACGTCGGGCGCTGGGGCGACCTCCGCGCCGCGATCGGCGAGGCGGCGTTCATGTGCGGGCTCGAGCGCAACGCGGACGTGGTGAAGCTCGCCGCCTACGCGCCGCTCTTCGCGAACGCGAAGCACGCCGCGTGGACGCCGAACCTCATCTATCCCATGACAGACGGAAACTTCGTGAATCCCAGCTGGAACGTGCAGAAGCTCTTCAGCGAGAACCGCGGGCGCGAGGTGCTGGCGTTCAGCCAGAAGTCACGCTGGATGAAGACGAAGGACGGCGGGGCGTGCCGCGCCGTGGCGGTCTCGGCCGTGCGCGACGCGGACGGTTCGGTGATCGTCAAGGCCGTGAACTGCTCCGAGGAGTCCCAGCCGTTTACGCTCGCGCTCGACGGGAAGAAGGTCGCGCAGGCGGGCAAGACGTGGTTCACCGGTCCTGGCGCGCGCGCCTGCAACTCGCCCCTCCAGCGCGAGACGCTCAAGGAGGCGTCCGGCGACGCACATGTGGCTGACGGAGCCGTCGTCGAGACGCTGCCGCCGCTTTCGCTCACGGTGTTCCGCATTTTAGTGGAGAAATAGACAATGAACAGTACGCTAGTTGCACTTGCTGCCGTTGCGCAGATGTTTTTTCCTGCGCCGGATACGAAGCCGACGCCGTTCGACGGCGCGTCGGTGCGCGTCGAGAACGGCGTGGCCGTGGTGGACGTCGCGCCGCGGCGCAAGTTCTGCGGGGTGAACTTCGTGTTCCCGAAGCCGATCGCGCTCAACCGCTACGAAAAGCTCTCGACGGAGATATCCAACCGGACCGACCGCACGCTGGACTTTGTCGTCCACGGCATGGCCAAGGGCACGCACCGCAGGTTCGTGCAGGGGAAGGTCAAGCTCGGTCCGGGCGAGAGCGCCGTCGTCGGGGCGCCATGCTGCCGCAGGAGCTACACGATGGTCGCGGACGGCGACGGGCTTCCGGGCATGATGGGCTACGACCGCAAGTACCGTCCCGACAGCATCGACCATACCGGCAACATCTCGTCGGTCATCGTCTTCTGCATGCCGCAGGACACTCCCGCGCAGTTCGACGTGAAGCGCGTGTGGGCGGAGGGTACGCAGCCGGACATGACGCTCACGATCGACGACGCCTTCTTCCCGTTCGTGGACGAGTTCGGTCAGTTCATGCACGCGGATTGGCCGGGGAAGATCCATTCGCTTGACGAGCTGTTGGCGCGGGCGAAGGCCGAAGAGGAGAAACTTGCCGCGCATCCGGAGTCGCCGATTCCCGGCGTCGACCGTTTCGGCGGCTGGGGGGCGGGCCCGCAGCTGAAGGCGACCGGGATGTTCCGCACCGAGAAGTGGAATGGGCGCTGGTGGCTCGTCGACCCTGACGGGCACATCTTCTTCTCGCTCGGCTGCTGCTATGTCCGGCTCAACGGCAAGACGGCCGTCACGGCGCGCGAGAAGTTCTTCTCGTGGCTGCCGGAGAAGGACGATCCGCTCTTCGGCGACTGCTGGCACAAGGGGCGGCACCAGTGGCTGAACAAGTGCTTCTACCAAGGCAAGGGCACGGTGGCGCAGTTCGACTTCGCGGAGGCGAACCAAAAGCGGATCTACGGCGCGGACTGGAAGGCGAAGTTCATCGACCGCCAGCATCGCCGCATGCGCGCGTGGGGCTTTACGTCGATGGGCAACTGGTCCGACCCGGCGGTCATGGAGGCGAGCCGCACACCGTACTTCGACAACTTCAACCTTGACGGCATACGCAAGATCGAGGGCGACAAGAAGGGCGCGTGGCGCAAGTTCCCGGACGTGTACGCGCCCGACTTCGAGGCGAACGTGCTGAAGTGCGCGTACAGGACGCGCAGCGCGAAGTCGCGCACCGACCCGTGGTGCATCGGCTGGTTCGTGGAGAACGAGCTCCACTGGGCGACAGGCAACATGGGCGCCAACGGGGACGTGGCGAAAGCCGTGGTCGATTCGCCGGAAGGCCAGCCGGCCAAGGTCGAGTACCTCCGCCGCCTCAAGGCCGCGCACGGCGCGGACGCGACGTTTGCGAGCGCCACGGCGGAGGACGTCCGCGCGTTCGAGGCCGACATCGCGGAGCGCTACTTCTCGACGGTCAAGAGGGCCGTCCAGAAGGTCGCCCCCGGACGGCTCTACCTCGGCTGCCGGTTCTGCAACAGCTACCCCGACGCGATCCGAGCCGCCGCGCGGCACTGCGACGTGGTGAGCTACAACAGCTACAGCGAGCTGCCCCAGACGCCCCGCCCCGAGACCGACATCGTCGACAAGCCCACGATCATCGGCGAGTTCCACTTCGGATCGCTCGACCGGGGTTTTCTGCATTCCGGACTCGTGCCGTGCCGCGACATGAAGGAGCGGATCGAGAAGTACAAGGCGTACGTGCGCTACGCGATCCAGGACGAGCATCTCGTGGGCGTCCACTGGTTCTACTGGCACGACATGCCGCTTACCGGCTGGATGGACGGAGAGAACTTCGGCAACGGCGTGATGGACGTGGCGGACAACCCGCACCCTGAGATGATCGAGGCGACGCGCGAGCTCGCCCGCGAACTGTACCGGTGAACTACTTGGAGAAGTAGACCTGAGGGCCGTTGTTCTTGCGCACGCGTACGACGCCGATCTGGTGCCACGGCTGGCGGATGTTGCGGAAGACGGTCTTGATGCGCGGCAGGCTCGTCTTCGGCACGATCAGCACGAAGCCGATGCCCATGTTGAAGACGCGGTACATCTCGTCGTGATCCACCTTGCCCTGACGCTCGATGAAGTTGAAAATCGTCGGCACGGTCCACGTGGTACGGTCGATCTCCACGGCCGTGGCCTTGGGGAGGACGCGCGGGATGTTGTCCGGGAATCCGCCGCCCGTGATATGCGCCATGCCGTTGATCTTGATCTTGTTGTCGAGCAGGCGGCCGACGGGCTTGAGGAAGCTCTTGTGGACGGCGAGAAGGGCCTCGCCGACGGTGAGGTTCGTGCCGGGCAGCTTGTCGAAGGGCGACATCTGGCAGATGTCGAAGAACACCTTGCGCGCGAGCGAGTAGCCGTTCGTCTGGAGGCCGTTGGAGGGGAGGCCGATCACGACGTCTCCCGCGCGGATGGATTGGCCCGTGATGAGCTGCTTGCGCGAGACGCAGCCGACGATGGTGCCCACGAGGTCGTATTCGCCGACGGGGTAGAGGCCGGGCATCTCGGCCGTCTCGCCGCCGAGAAGGGCCATGTTGTTCTCCTTGCAGGCCTTGCAGAGGCCGGCGACGATCTGCTTGAAGACGGGGCCGTCGAACTTGGACGTGCCCACGTAGTCCATGAAGAAGAGCGGGCGCGCGCCCTGCACGAGGATGTCGTTCACGCAGTGGTTGACGATATCCTGGCCCACCGTGTCATGCTTCTTCATCATCACGGCGACCTTGAGCTTGGTGCCGACGCCGTCCGTGGAGGAGACGAGAAGGGTATCCTTGGGGCTGCCCTGCGGCAACCTGCACAGCCCGCCGAACGAGCCGATTCCGCCAACCACGTTGACCGTCTTCGTGCCGCCCACCATTGTCTTGATCGCCTTCAACGCCTCCATCTTGTTGTCGATGTTGACGCCGGCGGCGGCGTAAGCGGATTTGGCGGCAGGCTGTTGACTGATCACGGCATTCTCCTTGATGTTAGTACCTATGGGGCGAAAATTGGATGTATTCTACCATGATTTTTTTCAAAATGCAACCAACTCTTCCTTTGAGGCGGGATTTTTGCTATAATCTTCGCCGTTTTTTGCCGAATCTATGGAGAAAATGATGTTCAAGCCGGTGTCAAACAAAGTCCAGTTCCCTCTGATGGAGGAAGGCGTCCTGAAATATTGGGCGGAAGGCGACGTGTTCAGGAAGTCGCTGGAGCGGAACAGGGGCAAGGAGCGCTACACGTTCTACGACGGGCCTCCCTTCGCGACGGGCCTGCCGCACTACGGCCACCTCCTCGCCGGGACAATCAAGGACATCGTGCCGCGCTACCAGACGATGCGCGGCAAGTACGTGGAGCGCCGTTTCGGCTGGGACACGCACGGCCTCCCCATCGAGGCGCTCGCGCAGGAGGCGCTCGGCATCGCCGGCGCGCCCGAGATCAAGAAGATCGGCGTGGACAAGTTCAACGAGCAGTGCCGCTCGATGGTGCTCCGCTACGTTGGCGAGTGGCGCAAGACCGTTACGCGCATGGGCCGCTGGGTGGACTTCGACAACGACTACAAGACCATGGAGCCGGGCTTCATGGAGAGCGTGTGGTGGGTGTTCAAGCAGCTCTGGGACCAGGGGCGCGTGTACAAGAGCCACCGCATCATGCCGTATTCGTGGAAACTCTCCACGCCGCTTTCCAACTTCGAGGCCGGCAGCAACTACAAGGACGTGCAGGACCCGACCGTGACGTGTCGCGTTCGCGCCACGTCAGTTAAGGATGAAGAACTAAGAGTGAAGAGCGAGGGGAGCGCGGTCTACTTTCTAATTTGGACGACGACGCCGTGGACGCTCCCGGAAAACCTCGCGATCTGCGCCGGCGCGTCGATCGACTACGTGGCCGTGCGCGACCTTACGGACGACGCGCGCCCGATCTACGTCATGGCCAAGGCGCGCCTGCCGCACATCTTCAAGAAGGAAGAGCAGTACGAGCTTGTCTGGGAAGGGAAGGGCGCCGCACTGAAGGGTTCCGAGTACGAGCCGATGTTCCCGTACTTCGCGGACAAGAAGGCCGAGGGCGCGTTCCAGGTGCTGAACGACGACTACGTGACGACGGACGACGGCGTGGGCCTCGTGCACATCGCCCCCGCCTACGGCGAGGACGACTTCCGCGTGTGCAAGGAGGCGGGCATCACCGCCTTCGCCGACCCGCTCGACGACGCGTGCGCCTTCACGGACGCGGTGCCGGAGTACGCGGGCCGCTTCTGCAAGGACTGCGACAAGGACATCATCAAGCGCCTCAAGGCCGAGGGCAAGCTCGTCCACCAGGCGACGATCGTCCACTCCTACCCGTTCTGCGACCGCACCGACACGCCGCTCATCTACCGCGCGATCGACGCGTGGTACGTGCGCGTGGAAGACCTTCACGAACGCCTCGCCAAGAACAACTCCACCGTGCACTGGACGCCCGACTACGTGGGCGAGAAGCGCTTCGGCAACTGGCT